>JALNWE010000104.1 GCA_023231065.1 Bacteroidales bacterium | reverse complement strand
TCAATAGTAATGAGTATTCTTGTCAACGAGGGTTCAAGGGTCATTGTTCAGGGAATTACTGGTCGCGAGGGGTCGTTCCATACATCGCAGATGATTGAGTACGGCACCCGGATCGTAGGTGGGGTTACTCCTGAAAAAGGGGGGATGATGCATCTCGACCGGCCGGTATTTGATACTGTTTCCGATGCTGTAAAAAATACAGGCGCGGATGTTTCCATCATTTTCGTTCCCCCTCCGCTTGCTGCTGATGCCATTATGGAGGCGGCAGATGCGGGAATCAAACTTATCGTGTGTATAACAGAAGGGATTCCGGTCAAAGAAATGATAACCGTCAAAGAATATTTGCGATATCATGGCGTCAGGATGATAGGCCCTAATTGTCCAGGTATCATCACGCCACCTCATACCAAAATCGGGATCATGCCTGGCTTTATTCATAAACCGGGAACCATTGGTATTGTTTCGCGTTCAGGAACATTAACCTATGAGGCTGTTGACCAGATCACCAAGACCGGCCTGGGACAGAGTACGGGGGTCGGCATCGGCGGGGATCCCATCCCGGGAACCACCATCGCTGAAGTCGTTAAACTCTTCATGGAAGATCCGGGAACGGACGGGATTGTTATGATCGGCGAAATTGGTGGAAATATGGAAACCGAAGCGGGTTACTGGATCAGCCAGTATGGGACCAAACCGGTTGTCAGTTTTATTGCCGGCGCCACAGCTCCCAAAGGACGTACGATGGGACACGCCGGGGCCATTGTTGGAGGCAAATCGGATACTGCTGAGGCAAAAAAAGTGATTCTGAGGCAATGTGGATTGACCGTTGTGGATTCACCAGCCGATATTGGTAAAGCCATGTTCAACGCGCTCAAAAGAAAATAACTTAGTTTCTGGTTCCTGACTGGTATTGGTATGCCCCCAGGTCGGGTGTCGGACCTCGTTCTATCCCCAGGATATCATAAAGGACACCCATCTGGATCCCCTTTTTAATAGCCGGAGAGAGACTGTCAATCCGGTAATCCATTTTCGAACCATCCATAAACCGGGGATCCTGGTTTACCATACATTGAATAAAACGACCTGATGCAGAGGTGTTTAAACGGGTTTTCAACAAAGCGTGATCGAAAGTATAAGCAAAAGGAGCAGATGTTACCGAATCCAACATGATTTCTTCATCGTTCGATCCATAGAGGATAGCATTTCCGAAATAAGCTGAAACCAAAGGGTTTGGAAATTTCTGACCAGTGGTATCAACGGTGTAATTGCTGATATAGACAGAAGGTGATAAACGGACAGAACTGCTCCAGAAATTCCCAATGGTCAATTGCCTGAAATCGTAACTACCGCCATATATGATATCCACCGCATTCCCTCCGCAATTGCCAATTACGCAATTTGTTGAGGTGATCGTCGTCCCATAGGCATAGATCCCGTCACCTGTCATATTGCGGATGATCGTGTTGTCAAGGACCAGCATCGGATTAGTCTGGCTTTCAGGTATATCAATGGCAATACCATATACGCCGTTTTTAATGATTGCATAATTGATCTGGTGGTTTAAACTTCCTGCTTCAAGAAGAATCCCGATCCATTGTCCGGGGAGGTCTCTGTAGAAATAATCGAGCCGGTCGCCCTGAAACCGTACAGGATGGTCCTGGGTCCCTATAACTTTTAACGTTGAGCGGAAAGAGGCAGACAGGTATGCGTTTTGATGGAAATAAATTTTTGTGCCAGGAAGGATGGTCAGCATCGCATTCGTATCGATTCGTAAAGCTCCATAGATGACATGAGGTTTAAGACTATCCCAGAGAACATTCCCGGAGAGGGTGGCATTCCGGTAAAAAAAAGCATCTTGTCCCCATGAAACCAGCTGGACCCGTTGTATATTCCCATTGATCTGAAATTCCAATGAATCATTCACGATAAAAGGAGTATTTTGGTTATTGGGGTTAATGGTGACACGGATGAAAATAAAAAGACTGTCATCACCGGCTATTTCAAGATCAGTCAGATCAATTCCGGGTTCTCCGTCAACATTGATCCGATAGTTGGAATTTTCTCCTCCCATAAGGCGGATGTGGGATATACTTACTTTATCTTGGCGCTGGTTATAAACGATCAGCCGTTTGGTGATGGATCCCACCGTTGTAAAAACAGTATCGAAGAAAACAGTATCTGTTGAAAATGAAAGCTGAATGTCAGGACTTGTATCTATTTTATCTTTTTTACGGCAAGAAAAACAAAAACAGATAAGAAAAAGAGATACTGAAAACAGGATAATATTCGGGAATCGCCGGAGCATGCTTGAATTTTTAGGGCATAAAGGTATGGAAAAATGGCCTTACCACAGACTAACGATAAAATTCCGGAATATTGTAATTTTGCACCGCGGTTTTTTGGAGCGTTAAATAAGAGGAGGGATCACAAAGTTGTTTTTTCTCCAGAGGGCCTTGCCTTCATCGGAAAGTATTTTTCCGATCTCGGTTAATTTAGATTATATTTGGAAAATCGTGAGGAAAATCAAAAGAAATGAGTTACATCAACTTTGATAAGGGGCAGTTGGTCAACTTGGAGTATTCCTTAAACCGGGAAATTTTCAGGTCGAACAGGGCCGGGGCGTATGCCAATTCGACAATCATCAATTGCAATACCAGGAAGTATCATGGGATGCTGATCACCCCACAACCTGGCGTTGATCATGAGGACCACGTCCTGGTATCTTCTATTGATGAGACCGTGATCCAGATGGAAGCCGAATTCAACCTGGGGATTCATAAATATCCTGGAAATGTATATAATCCCAAGGGGCATAAATACATCCGGGATTTTATTACAGATCCTCTTCCCAAGCTCACCTACCGCGTTGGCGGTGTGGTACTGACAAAGGAAATGGCCTTCGTTACCCGCGAGGACCGCATGATCATTAAATATACCCTGGTTGAGGCACATTCGCCGACAAAGATCAGGATAAAACCTTTTCTTGCTTTCCGGAACATTCACACCTTAACCAAGGAAAATATTTTTGCCGATAAAAAATTTGAAAAGGTTCCTTATGGCATTAAGACCAGGATGTACCAGGGATACACAGAGCTTTTTATTCAACTTTCAAAGGCAAATGACTATACCCATGTCCCGGACTGGTATTATAATATTGAATATCAGGAAGAAATGGATCGGGGCTATGAATACCAAGAAGATCTGTATGTGCCGGGATTCTTTGAGTTCGGTATTATTAAAGGAGAGAGTGTATATCTTTCCATGGGAACCAGTGAAATTCAACCTTCTTCCATAAAAAGAAGTTTTGATATGGAGTTGAAGGACCGGTTACCACGGAATAATTTTAAAAATTGTCTGATCAACTCAGCGCAACAATTTATTGTCAAGCAGGGAAAAAGAACAGAAATATTAGCTGGTTTCCCATGGTTTGGCCGGATTGGCCGGAATACTTTTGTCGCATTACCCGGGTTAACCCTGATCCATGGCGATTTTAAGACTTGTAAATCGGTCATAGAAACCATGATTTCTGAAATGAATGGGCCTTTTTTCCCCAATACCGGGACCGGGAGTTCGACCACTTACAATGCGGTTGATACTCCGTTATGGTTTTTCTGGGCCCTTCAACAATATGCGGAATTTACCGGGAAGAAAAAGGAAATATGGACAGCCTACGGGAAAAAGATGAAGCTCATCCTGGAAGGATACAGGCAGGGCGCTGATTTTGGGATAGTCATGGATACGGACGGCCTTATCGCTGCTGGTGTTCCGGGAATTGCACTAACATGGATGGATGCTTATGTTGATGGCAAGCCGGTTACTCCGAGAATGGGTAAATGCGTTGAAATCAACGCGCTTTGGTACAATGCCATTTGTTTCAGTATGGAAATGGCTGCCCTTGCAGGAGATCAGGAATTTATCAATGAATGGAAGCCTGTTTCGGAGCTGATCCCGGATTCTTTTCTGGAAACCTTTTGGAGCCCCGAAAAAAAGTATATGGCCGATTATGTTTATGGAGCATACAAAGACTGGGCGGTTAGGCCCAACATGATCTTTGTTACATCCCTGCCATACAGCCCGGTCGATGAGGAAATACGTAAAGAGGTTTTAAGCCGGGTAAAACAGGAACTTTTAACAACCCGCGGGTTACGGACCCTGACCCCGAAAAGCCCGGTTTACAAAGGAAATTATTTTGGAAACCAGTCCGAAAGAGAAAGCGCTTATCATCAGGGCACAGTTCGCCCCTGGCTGTTAGGGCATTTTACGGAAGGATATCTCCGAATACATGAAAAAAGCGGGCTGTCGATCGTCAAAAGTATCTTTCAGGGTTTTGAAGCTGTCATGACAGAGCATGGGATTGGGTCGATCTCGGAAATATATGACGGAGATCCACCACATACTCCGAGGGGAGCTATTTCTTATGCAACTTCGGTGGCGGAATTGTTAAGGATGACTTATCTGATAAAAAAATATGAAAAATAGAATATTTAGTAGATTGTAAATCGTCAATAGTCAACTGTAAATTGTAAATACACATGCGTGTTTTGATGTTTGGCTGGGAATTTCCCCCACATATTACAGGCGGATTAGGCACAGCTTGTTTTGGACTTACCAAAGGCCTTGTGAAACATGGGATTGATGTGATCTTCGTGGTTCCCAAAGCTTTTGGTGATGAGACAAAAGATGGATTTCGCCTGGTTAATGCCAGTGAAGTTGTCCTCGACTTTCACCAACAGGAAAGCCGGGAATTCTGGCAAAAGATTCAATATATGGAGATAGGGTCAAACCTGGTCCCATATCTCGATCCGGAAGAATTTGAACGGATCACCTCCCAGGAAGTAAGGACAGGCGAAGATGTCAGGCGAACGATTTTTTCACAGCGCTATACTTTTTCCGGGAAATATGGCCCTAATTTGATGGAAGAAGTCTCGCGTTATGCCCTGGTTGCATCATCCCTTGCCCAAAAAAACACTTTTGATGTTATTCATGCCCATGACTGGCTGACCTATCCTGCCGGGATCGCGGCCAAAGAGATTTCAGGCAAACCCCTGGTCGTACATGTGCATGCTACGGAATTTGACCGGTCAGGGGAACATGTCAACCAAGCCGTTTATGATATTGAACAAAAAGGGATGACTGAAGCGGATCTGGTTATCACGGTAAGCAACCTGACCCGTCAGATCGTTATTGAACGTTATGGGATAGACCCCGAAAAGGTGATCACTGTTCACAATGCTGTTGAACCTGTTGACCATCCTGAGATGGAAGGGGTCCATAAACATGTTAAAGAAAAAATCGTGACATTTCTGGGCCGCGTCACCTATCAGAAAGGCCCCGATTATTTCGTTGAAGCGGCCTATAAAGTACTTCAGCGCGATTCCAACGTTCGATTTGTCATGGCTGGTTCAGGCGATCTGCTCAATCGGATGATACGAAGGGTGGCGCAGTTGAAAATTTCTACCAAATTTCACTTCACCGGTTTTTTAGCCGGTCAGGAAGTGGATACCATGTTCGCCATGAGCGACGTTTATGTCATGCCATCCGTATCGGAACCCTTTGGCATTTCCCCCCTCGAGGCCATGCGCTCCAATGTCCCTGTTGTGATATCAAAACAATCCGGCGTCGCCGAAGTATTACAGCATGCATTGAAAGTTGATTTCTGGGATATTGATGCCCTGGCAGACGCTATCTATGGAATCCTTCACTACGATGCTTTGCGTAGGACATTCGTCCGTTATGGCAAGGCAGAAGTCGATAACCTGAAATGGGAAAATGCCGCGATCAATGTAATTGAAGTGTATAATAAAGCTGTATATAAGTGATCATATGAGATCGATATGTTTATATTTTCAGGTTCATCAGCCCTTTCGACTGAGGACCTACCGGTTTTTTAACATCGGAGAGGACCATCACTATTATGACGACTACCAGAACCGTCACATTATTCGCCGGGTTGCAGAAAAGTCATACCTGCCTGCCAATAAGCTGATGCTTGACCTGATCAGGGAGTTTGGGACTGCTTTCAGGGTGAGTTATTCCATTTCGGGAACCGCTTTGGAACAATTACAAACCTATGTTCCTGAGGTCATCAAGAGCTTTCAGCAGTTGGCAGCGACCGGGCAGGTCGAATTCATCGCCGAAACCTATGCCCATTCCCTGGCCTGCCTGCGTAATAAAGAAGAATTTGTGCGCCAGGTCAAATTGCACCAGAGAAAGATCGAGGAATTGTTTGGCCAGAAACCGGTTACTTTCAGGAATACAGAACTTATCTATTCAGACCAGATAGGGGAGATGGTTGCCGAAATGGGGTTCCATACCATGCTGACCGAGGGCGCTAAACATATCCTTGGATGGAAGAGCCCCAATTATATGTATTGCAATAATATCAATCCCAAACTGAAAGTTCTTCTCAGGAATTTCAGGTTAAGCGACGATCTCACTTTTCGTTTCTCGAACCAGGATTGGTCGGAATGGCCACTCACAACAGAAAAATTCGTACGATGGCTGAATAACATCGATAAGAAAGAAGAAGTGGTAAACCTCTTCCTCGATTATGAAACCATCGGTGAACACCAGTGGAAAGAAACCGGAATTTTTGATTTTTTCAAACATTTTCCCACGGCTGTTTTTTCCAAATCAGGTTTTACTTTCAATACTCCGGAAAACCTGTACAAGGAATTACAACCGGTTGCAGCAATTTCCGTGATGCATCCTATTTCATGGGCTGACGAGGAACGCGATCTCACAGCATGGCTTGGTAACGAATTGCAGGATGAAGCTTTTGCCAAATTGTATTCCTATGAACATAAAATGAAAAGCTGCACTGATCCTGATTTACAGAAAGACTGGCTGTATCTGCAAACCAGCAACCATTTTTACTATATGTGCACAAAATGGTTCTCTGCAGGTGAAGTTCATAAGTATTTCAATCCTTATGGCTCGCCCTATGAGGCATTCATTAATTATATGAATGTCCTTTCGGATTTCATGATAAGGGTGGATGAGAATGTTAAAGCGCCTCCCCTGGCAAAAAAAGAGCCCAAACCCCGGACCGACATAAAACCAAAAGTTTCCAGGGAGAAAACCAAAACTGTTGAGATAAAACCCCAAGTTGCCAGGGAAGAAACCAAATCTGTACCAGCCAAACCAAAAGGAAAGGCCAGGGAGGCGACTGAAATCAAAGCAGAGGGGAAAACCAGGGAAAAGCAGAAAGGAAAAGAAAAGGAAAACTACCGTAAACTTGATTTTAATGATATTATCACTTTATCTGACAAGAAAGTGAAAGATATCCTGAAGAATGTGGAGATTGAAACACTTGCCCACGCTGTTAAAGGAACCGGTAAGGAGGTCAAACAAAAAATTGAAAAGAATCTTGGGGTGCGGGCCCTCCGGCAATACAAGGAGATGATCAAACAATTAAAAGGGCTGAAATCACCGGATCTTAACAAATACCGGAAAGCGATAATCAAAGAAATTAATCAATCTGTCAAATGATAAGTCAATGAAAGACAAACCCATCATGATCCCTGATTACCTGTTTGAAACCAGTTGGGAAGTTTGCAATAAGGTCGGTGGGATCCATACCGTCATTTCAACCAAAGCTCACCTGCTTACCGAAGAATATAAAGATAATTATATACTTTTTGGGCCTGATGTCTGGAAAGAGAC
>JALNWE010000103.1 GCA_023231065.1 Bacteroidales bacterium | reverse complement strand
TGGATAAAACCGGGACCATTACCACGGGAGAACCGGAAGTCACAGATATTTTGCCACTATATAATTATACGGACGTTCAGATCTTACGGTTAGCGGCCTGTGCTGAACGCGGGTCAGAGCATCCGCTGGGACGGGCAATTGTTAAATCAGCCCGCGATAAAGGAATCCCCCTTGTTGATCCGCTGCAATTCAAAGCCGTGAGTGGTTTCGGGATCAGGGCAACCATTGATGAAAGGCGTGTTGTGGTCGGGAATCCGCGAATGATGCAAAATGAAGCAATCGGGATCAATCACATCAGGGAAGGGCTCCTTCAGATTCAATCGCAAGGGAAGACGGCCATGATTGTTGCTGTCGGTCCTGTCAATGAAACAGATCCCATACAACCGGTTGGCATCATTGCCGTATCTGATACTGTGAAACCGGGCTCGGTTGAAGCCATTGCCGATCTTCACAGGCTGGGGCTGGAAGTAGTCATGATTACTGGTGATAATTCATATACTGCTGAAGCCATTGCTAAACAGGTCGGCATTGACCGCGTGGTAGCCGAAGTGTTGCCAGGCGCTAAAGTTGAAGCCATCAGGAGATTACAAAATTCGAGGCAGGGAAAAACGGGACATCAGGCCATTGTGGCCATGGTTGGAGATGGGATCAATGATGCGCCTGCCCTTGCGCAGGCCGATGTGGGGATTGCTATTGGTACAGGGACTGATGTTGCCATGGCTGCAGCTGGAATTACCCTGATCAGTGGTGATCTTCATGGAGTTGAAAAGGCGATTACTTTATCCAGGGGGACCATGCGGACGATCGTTCAAAACCTGATCTGGGCTTTGATTTATAATGTTGCATTGATCCCCGTTGCCGCCTTTGGATTGCTGAACCCGATGTTAGCAGCCGGAGCCATGGCCTTCAGCTCCCTTTTTGTCGTTACTAACAGTTTACGGCTGAGATCATTTCAGATGTGATTACTTTTCCCTGATAAAAACCAAATTTCTGCTGACCGGATTTACACTAATTCCGGCTAAAATTCGTTAGTTAAATACGGATGTTGAAAAAAGAAGAAGATAAGATCCAGGATAAATCAACCCTTGAAAAGAGATTGGTTTTGTTGTCGCACACTGTTCAAAGTATGAAAGAGTGTGTTACCATCACAGATATCAACGACCGCATTATCTTTGTCAATGACGCATTTATGAAGACGTATGGGTACGAGGAATCGGAACTCATGGGACAACATATTTCAATGGTGCGTTCTCCGAATAATGATCAGGAAAGGATTCGGAAAATTCTTCCTCAGACAAAGGAAGGAAGCTGGCAAGGCGAGTTGATCAACCGGAAGAAAGATGGCACAGATTTTCCAATTTATATCTCTTCGACAATAGTCACTGATGAAGATGGGAAAACCATTGCATTGGTTGGAATTGCAACGGATATTACCGAGCGTAAAAAAGCTGAGGAAACGTTGCGTAAAACGGAAGTTCAATACAGGAACCTCGTTGAATCCATGCCTGATGGCATTTACCGTAGCACCCCGGAAGGCCGTTTCGTTGAAGTAAATCCGGCCATGGTGAAGATCCTGGGTTATGATGATAAAGAAGATTTAATGTCAATCGACATCAAAACCCAACTCTATTTTGATCTTTCCGACCGTGATAGCGCCATTTTGACTGAGCAGTTTGAGGAAATGGCAGTTTATCCCCTCAAGAAAAAGGATGGTTCTAAAATATGGGTCGAAGACCATGGCTGGCTGGTAAATGATGCTCATGGAAATACTCTTTTTCATGAAGGGATATTAAGAGATGTTACAGATCGGGTACAAATAGAATTGCAATTGCAAAAGTATGCTGTCGATCTGAAGGTATCCAATGAAACCAAGGATAAACTATTTTCTATCATTGCCCATGACCTGAGAAGTCCCTTTAACTCCATACTCGGATTTTCCCAGCTTCTTTTCGATGAATATCAGAGTTTCAGCGACGAAGAAAAAAAATCGTTTATTTTCAAGATCAAGCAATCCGCCGAAAAGACATTAACCTTGCTTGAAAACCTTTTAACCTGGGCACGGCTCCAGCAGGGAGCCTTCAAGGTTTCACCGGAAAAAAATGATCTTTACCTGATCGCGGGTCAGCAGATAGAATTACTCAGGCATACCGCAGATCTGAAGAAGATCAGCCTGATCAGCGCGATTTCTCCGGGTACCTTTATCCAGGTTGACAGGGCAATGATTAAAACGGTACTTCTCAATCTTATTTCCAATGCCATCAAATTTACCGTTCCGGAAGGTATCATTACCCTGAATTCACGAAAGCAGGGAAAGCAAGTGGAGATTTCTGTAACTGATACCGGAATTGGAATATCTTCCGACGATCTTGAATCCTTGTTTAAAGTTGGTCACATCAGATCCACCCTGGGGACCTCCAACGAAACCGGGACGGGTTTGGGGCTCATTATTTGCAAAGAATTTGTTGAATTAAATGGTGGGCATATATGGGCTGAGAGTGAAGCGGGAAAAGGGAGTACTTTCTTTTTTACTGTTCCTTCGAATATTGTTCAGGGATGATCCTTACGGAAATGGGATTTTTTCTATTTTTGTCCCTTATCCATTTTGTATATGAAGAAACTTGCAGTTGTTGCCCTGGGGGGCAATGCATTATTACGGGGCGATCAACAAGGGACCATCGATGAACAGGAAGCCAATGCCAATGCCACGGCCGAATCGCTGGTCAAACTCCTGAAGCGGGATTACAATATCGTGATTACGCATGGAAATGGCCCTCAGGTTGGAAATATCATGTTGGCAAATTCCGCAGGGTTTAAGATGTTCGGTATTCCTGAAATGCCGCTTGATATCTGTGTGGCATATTCCCAGGGATTTATCGGGTATATTATTGAACAGCAGCTTAAAAATGTGTTGGAAAAACATGATATGGAGCGGGACATCATCACCATTGCCACACAAGTACTTGTAAATCGGGATGATCCTGCTTTTCAGAGGCCTACAAAACCTGTGGGGCCTTACTATACCCGGGAGGAAGCCGAAGCTACAAGCAAAGAAACCGGTTCTGTTTTTAAAGAGGATCCGCGGGGCAGGGGATGGCGTAAAGTGGTTGCTTCTCCTCATCCTCTGGTCATCATCAATAAAAAAACCATTGAAAAAATTGCCCGTCAGGGACAAATAGTGATTGCTGTCGGGGGTGGGGGAATCCCTGTTTTTTATGTTGAGCCCAATAAACTCCAAGGAATTGATGCCGTGATCGATAAAGATCTGGCATCTGCTTTATTAGCATCGCAGATCAATGCTGATAAGTTTTTTATTCTTACCGATGTCCCCAAAGTCTGTATTAACTATAATACTCCTCAGGAAACATCGATGGACCGTATGACGATAGCGGAAGCTAAAAAATTCCTGGAAGAAGGCCAATTCCCTGATGGAAGCATGGGGCCCAAAGTCAGAGCTGCCATTCATTTTGTTGAGCATTCCGGGAAAGATACCATAATAACAAAAACAACCATGCTTGGTATCGATAATGGTGGGACCCGGATTACCCTTGTATAAGGGTATTATTCAATAAAGATCATCTTTTTGACAACCAGGCCGTCGAGTTTGTGCAGTTCTTTTTCCAGTTTTATATATTCTTCCTGGTTTCCGGTAAGTTCAAGCAGGATCAGCCCGCTCATCGAACAAAAATCACCCTGGACCTCATGAAGGCCAAGGCGGGTTTTGATGGAACATCCGAATTTGGTCAGTATGGCTTGCAGCTCTGACACATCATGAATTCTGTCCGTGATTTGAATTCCTATAATCCAACGCTCTTTCATATCAGCTAAGGTTTAATTTGGTTTCATTGAAATCTGTTCCCGGAAATATATCATAAATGTAGTACCTTTTCCATCGATAATCTCAATTTTTCCATCCAACTGGTCAACCAGGAGTTTGACAATGAACATACCCATTGATTTATCGCTTTCCATGGTGAATCCTGCGGGGAGGCCAGTCCCGTCGTCTTTTATTACAAGCAGGTAATTATCATTTGGCTTTTTTTTCAATTTCAACTCAATCGTACCTGGTGTGTTGCCGGGAAATGCATATTTGAAGGCATTGGTAAGTAATTCATTTGTGATCAGGCCCAAAGGGAGGGCAGTATCAATATTTACATGGACAGAATCGAGGGTAGGGACAAGTTGAATTTGTGGCCCCCGATAAGTTTGTGATATAATAGAAGAAAGGGAGTAAAGATAATTGTCAAGCGGGATCTGACCCAGGTCCTCCGACCTATACAGATGTTCATGAATAAGCGCCATGGAGCGGATCCTCATCTCAATCTCTTTGATGCTCTCCCGGAATTCAGGATTATTACTATTCTGCATTTGCAGGGTCAGTAAACTGATTACAATGGCCATGTTGTTTTTGACCCTGTGATGGATCTCACGAAGCATGATTTCCTTTTGCTCGATATTCTTTGCCTTTAATTCCTTGATTTCCTGCTCCCTTGATCGGTCGCGAAGAATTGAAATGACCTGTATCACCTTTTGATCCTTGAAGACAGGAACTTTACGCGTCTCTCCATAGATTTTTTTATCGATCAACTCAAAAAATTGTTCCCCTGATAAAATCTTACCTGTCCTGAATATGGTATCGAATTCGTCAAGGGCTTTTTTGGAAATCAGCGGGTACACCTTGGTGATTTTTTTCCCGATACAATCTTCCTTATATCCCTGCCTCAGGTGCTCTGTTTTGAGTGCAGAGTTTAACATAACAAACCGGCGCTGTTCATCCAACACATAAATCCAGTCGGGGATAGCATCCAAAATATCATGGATCTGGGCCTCTGAGCTGCGAAGGTCTTTTTCTGCTATCTCACGCGTTTTCGATTCCTGAAGTAAATGCCGATAGCTCTCCAACATGGATTTTTGATGAAGGAAATTTTTCCAGTTAATGTTCTGCAAAAGAAATGACATCAAACTACCGAGGGAATAAATAGCAATAATGAAGAAAAGGTTGTCGATCGCCTGGGAAGGGTTGGTTGCAAAGGCCCCGTTCCACATGGTTGCAAGCAAGTAAGCAAATACTTGTAACGCACCTATTATAAGGAGACTGTGAATTTGAAGCCGGTAAAAAGTAAAAAAACCGATTACCATAAGCATCACCCATGAAAAATAGTACTCATATCCCGGTGAAGTTATTTCTGATGAACATCCAACCCAGAAAATAACAACGCACGAGCACAGGTTCAGGATAATAAATATGGTATTCAGGTATTTGTAGCAAGCTTTTATGGAAGAAATGATCACGGAAAAAAGAAGGATGGGAAGGATCAGGCTAAATCGTAAAAAAAATCCAACGGAAGTGTGTTCCCTAATAAAAAACAGGTCAATAATGGTAAATACGACGAAAAGAAGGATGGTAATAATCAGCCCAATTCGTACAGTTGATAAATAGGAGTGCAAATAATAATCATGAAACTCCTTTTTAATAGAATCTTTGGAGCTATTATCCATTTTGAATTTCATCGTATCCTGGAATTAGATCCAAAACAAATTTAAACTATTTTTCATTCAATCAAAATGTGTTTGAAACTCCTACTTTTTTTCGGAAGTTGCTTTTAATGAAATCGTTTGGTCCGTTCAGAAAGATAAACCCCACCGATTACAAGTGCGATGCCGGCAATTTTTTGGATCGAAAATGTTTCCGATAACAGGAAATAGGAAAAACCAGCAGTGAAAACAGGGATCAGATTCGAATAAATATTCGATTTACTGATGCCAAGGAGTTTCACTGAATGAGCAAAGAAGACAAAGGAGACAGAAGAGGCAAAAATAGCTAATGATAACATGGAGATAATGATTTCGCCTGTCAATGGCACCTGAACCGTTGACCGGAATTCAAACAGGAGAAACAAAGGGAGGAATAAGACGATCCCAATAAGGTTTTGGTAAGCAATAATTACGATGGCTGAATACTTTGCTGTTAATTTTCGAAGGGTGACGCTATAAAATAAGGAAGTCAACACGGCCCCGGATAAAAAAAGAATTCCACGTATATCGGCTGCAAGTGATAGATTGGGGGTCATGAGCATAATAATAATTCCCGTGAACGAAATAAAGATCCCCAGAAAATTGACCGGTAGTAATTTCTCTTTCATTGTAATAAAAGCGATAAGAGGCGAAAAAACAGGGATCATGGCTATGATAACGGATGCAATGGTAGGCGTAGAGTACTTCAGGCCGTAATTCTCACATAGAAAATAGAGAAACGGATTAAAGAGGGCGCTCAGGCAGATCAGCTTGAAATCTTTTTTCTGGATTTTTTCATCCTGCCAGAAGAAATGGATAATGGCGAAGAGGAAAGCAGTAGAGATGATCAATCGTATAAAGATGATCGTGATGGGCTGGTAGTACTTCAGTAATACGGAACTCCAGATAAAAGAAAGTCCCCAGAAAAGCATTGCTGTTACTGCAAAAACAGGGGCCGGTAAATGGAACTTTTTCAAAAGTTGCAAAATTAGCTTTTTTCACAAAATTTTTGTTAACCTTGTAACATTCCAAAAATCACAAAGTCTATCTGCTAAAATCCGGGAGTTTGAAAAGTCGGACAATTAATATTCATCAGGATCTGATTGAAGCTTGCCGCAAAGGCGACCGGAGCGCTCAATTCAAAATCTATAAACTTTATTATAAAGCCATGTACAATACCTGCCTCCGGATCGTAAACGACACAGCTGAAGCAGAAGACATCATGCAGGAATCTTTCCTCGATGCCTTTGAACGGCTTGAAAGTTATACCGGGGAAGGAACTTTCGGGTCATGGCTTAAACGGATTGTGATCAACCGGTCATTGGATTTTTTAAGGAAAGAAAAGGATTATATCTCCCTTGAAGAGGAACAAATAGACATTCCTGATCCCATTGAGGAAAACCGTGAAGAAGAAATCACATCACAGGTAAATGAAGTGAGGGAAGCGATTACGCGACTTCCCGATGAATACAGGGTAGTCATGTCCCTCTTTCTGCTGGAAGGATATGACCATGAAGAGATATCACAAGTCCTGAACATTTCCAATCAACTATCGCGAACCCGTTATTCAAGGGCACGCCAGAAATTGTTGCAGATGCTCAGGGAAAACAATCGTAAAAAAGCTTTCAGCTATAACTAAACCGGCTATGTCAGTAATTGAAAAATTTATCAGGGACCATCGGGAGGAATTCGACACTGTTGAACCAGATCCGGGTCATTTCCAACGGTTCGAGGCCCGGTTACAGCAAAGGCCAACGGCCAGGACCCCGGCGCTCAGCCATTCTGGAATGCTCTGGGTTGCAGCCCTTATCGTGATCCTGATTTCTGTAAGTGTCTTTGCATTTGATTTCGCCACCCAAGAGATCCGTGATCGTTTCAATAACCGTGAAGCAAATGCAGAATTGCCCTTGGAGGTAAGGGAAGTAGTACAATATTATGATGTCCGGGTTACTAACCGCATCGGCCAACTTAATGCATTAGCCTCAAACAACGAAGAAGCGCGGGAGCTTAGGACAGATGCCATGAAAGAGATACAAACCCTGGATGTGAATACCGGAGAGCTAAAGAAATCCCTTGCTGAAAATCCCAACAATGAAAGGATCCTTGCTGCCTTGATACAGAACCAGCAAATGAAAGAAGGCATTATAAACGATATCATTGACCATTTA
Organism: Bacteroidales bacterium; assembly: GCA_023231065.1. Classification (GTDB taxonomy): domain Bacteria; phylum Bacteroidota; class Bacteroidia; order Bacteroidales; family FEN-979; genus CAIVAT01. The sequence continues at coordinate 17 of JALNWE010000103.1, read as the reverse complement.
TCACAAGTAAAGAAATA
>JALNWE010000102.1 GCA_023231065.1 Bacteroidales bacterium | reverse complement strand
CTTAATTATTTCGGGATGGTTTTTGAGCAAATCGACATATCTTTCATGAGGAGTGTCACGGATCCTTGAAAGAAACAGATAAGCATAATTCTTAAACCTCTGGAATAATATTTTTTGAAAACCCTCTTTCAATTGTGGAAAGCATTGAAAAAGTTGCTCCAAATCGGTCTTTTTTAACGATATAATTGTAGATGGTTCAATACTTTCAATGGTAAACAAACTTGGCTGGTTACTCATCAGGCTATCGATAGAAGAAACAGCCTGCCCTTCAAAAAAGAACTGTAAAGTAATATCTTTCCCCTCTTTATTAAACCATATACGCAAACACCCTTTTTTAATAAAATGTATTTGCGTTGAAATTTCACCTTCTTGTAACAATACTGTTTTTGTAGCGATTTCTTTTTCAATAAATATTTGTTGAAATCGCTCCCAATTTGTCTTGTCGCTCTTTAACCTTTCAAATAATTCAGTAAACATAAACGGGTTGTAGATTTTAACATAGCACCCAAAGTTCCGCTAATCGCGCTGCTCAGGGTCCATTGATCAATGACACACGGGCATTTTCAATCTATTATCTCATCCTTTTCCGGGATTTGTTAATCAATCGAAACCAAGCCCCCCCATCAAAGCGCCTTTAACTTTGAGCCTGCTCCGAAAACTACTTTTCCACTATGATTTTTATGGATCGGGTCCCGGAGGATGTGATCGCGCGCAGGATGTAAAGCCCTTGGGATAATCCGGAAACATTGATCCTGCTGATATCCCCCTGCCGGGCCGGGGTTGTCCGGAGAAGCGTTCTTCCGTCGATGGATGTGATGGTACATTGATTGATATCCATCTTCCCGGAGAGATCGTTCAGGAAGATTTCATTGCGGGCAGGGTTCGGATATATGACCAGGTCCCCATCGTTGGAAGTCCCCTCTATTCCCAGGAGGGATTTTGTGATGCTGATATTAAGCTGGTACATTCCGGTTTGGGCAACAAAATTGGTATTCACCCTGAACCAGGCGTAACCCGTTGAATCGGCCACAAACTCCAGGGGCCCCGAATTATTACAGGGCGATTGCCATTCCTTGTCCTTTGGCCCCGAATAATTCCAGAGTCCGTTAAGAGGGTGAGATAAGGTTGTATCGTATTCGGAATTTTCGAGACGGACATGGATAGTATAAGAAACCCCTGCCGGAATCTCAATTTTATAAACATCAACATCCGTCCCTACATGGCAGTTTGCATTTTTTAATTTTAACGTTGCCGTATTGCCCGAAAAAACAACCGGTAACAAGGAAGCTGTTTCTTCGGTGTTGTTGGGTTCGTATTCGTCGGCCACGAGCGGGCTGGCATCGACCTGGACCATTACCGGGTTTTGAAAGCCCGTGGAACCCACCAACTCATATTCCGCTCCCGCCTCTTTATACCACAGGGCTAACATGTAACTCCCCGCGGCCACAGCGATGTTGTCTGTACTGAATGTAAGCTGTCCGGATGAAGATCCTGCCGGAAGGGTGAAATTGGGCTTTTGTGCCAGCGAAGTCAGAAACATTCCATCCATATCATGGACCGCGAGGTTTAGTGTGCCTGAAAAATCATTGGCCCCAATGTTCCTGATTTCCAGTTTCACAGTAGCGGCTTTTCCCTCCGTAAAGGTCGGAGCAGGAAGCGCCGTCATGGCAGAAGCCATTTCGATGACGTCGGGATTGATCACTTCCATCACCGGGAAGTTGACATAAGTGAGCGTGTCATTTACTTCCATCCAATCGTCGCCGCCAGATTTGTACATAATGCCGATTTTGTATTTTCCGGGAAGTATGTTTGGCAAACCACTGTTTTTAAAAGTGAGATGTTCGACTTTTTCTTTGGACCAAACCGTTACAGGATGAATGACCTCAACAAAACCGATCAACGCCTCGTTGGTATCGAAAATGGCCGCGCCAAGGCTCCCGATGAAATCGATCTGGCCATTGTTATAAATGCCGGTCATCACAGATATTGAATCTTCATAAAGTGCTACATCCGAAAGAAAGGTAACCGGGGCGCTGAGGTTCAGATTGAAATATTTGCCGTGACCGGGCTGGGGACGGACCCCCTTTACCATTTCCTGGCCACAATTAAACACGAACGTTCCCGGCTGCAGGGCATTGATCAGGAAGTAGCCGTCGTCATCGCCTCCCCATCCCCAGTTAAAATGAAAAAACCCTTCATCGTTATAGCCATCACATATAAAAGCATGTCCCCCTCCTTTGTTTGGGTTGTAGCCCGTATAGAGTACCGGTAAGCTTGCATCAAGGTCTTCTTTGATAAGGTCGGTCCACTCCGCATCGGTATAACTCGTCCGGTGGAGGCCTCTCAGGGAAGGATCACAGCCGAAATATTTTTTCAGGGCATTTGCAACACAGGGCTGGTCATTTTCCGCAACCACACTGGCCGAGCTTCCTCCCACGGCAGATATTCCATAGGTCATTTCGGCAGAAACGCCACAATGATACATAAGGGTCGCGACAGCGTCAACAACGTTACTGGGGGAGTTTGAGGTCAGGCTGTCGGGCATGATATCCCACGCGTACCGGGCATCGCCGAAATTGGCCGACAACGTGCCATATTGTTTTGTTTTGTATGAGTAGTAGCCAGTTCCCACCTCGGGATAATTGTGATATTTCATAACCATGGCCATAGCCGTTGCAGCACATCCTGTAATCGTAAGCTCATGGGCTGAATCGTTTTTCGGACATTTATTATTGTAATAGGGCGACTGGTTCCAGTATAATTTGATCAAGGGGTTGACTGCTTTGCCGCTTTTTACAGGATGATCCGGTCGTTTTGCCGCGGTGAGGTATTCATTCCAAACCGATTCGGTTTCGGGGGCCGCCCGGAGTTTTTGTGCAACCGCGCTTTTTATCTGCTCTTCATAACCCTTCAACCAGTATGCTGCTGAAGGGGCTATGTTAGCCGCTGAAAAATTCCCTTCCAGGGAGTAACCTAAAATGGGAGTGACGATGTCGTCGCCGGCAACGATAACGAACCCGGGATTTCCCGTAAAATTGAAAACATAAAAAGCCGGGTAAATATTTGATCCCGATACCGCGCCGGGTAAAAGACTGGCCCCATAATATGCCACGCTGAGGCCGCCCGGAGTTTTATATTGGAGTTTACCTGATACTTTTGTTATAAAATTAAAACCGATGGTCCTTGCAGTATTTTCATCTACCTGCCTGGCGCTGACAAGTAAAGAAATTGCAATAAACATAACGCTCAATGTAAGGATTTTTTTCATGGCCGTGGATTTTGTATATGACAAATATAACATATATTCCCACAATACCAAGAAATAAATAAAATAACCATTTTACTAATGATCTTTCCCCTGCAGCTGATTTTCGTGGCAACCCGCGCCGCTCATTTCAGCGTAAATCAGAACTTGGTAAGGATGGTTACGGGGCGATCAGAAGTCCGCCCCGTAAAGGATATTCGCGAAACGGAAGAACAACTGATCGGGAATATAATTGTCCAACTGGCAGTTGAAATAGATGATCACGGTGCAGTTCCTCTGGTTGCTGTGATACATCGAAGAGGTAAACCCCGGGCATCCGCCGTTGTGACCGTAAAATGTCCCGCGTTGAACAAGGCACAAGCCGTATCCCCCATTAGGCAATATGGTCATATCATTAAGACGGCGTTGTTGCAGGCTGTCGGAAAGGTAACCGCCCCCAACCATCCGTTCTACATATTGCTGCAACTCTCTCGGTGTGGAATAAGCAGAACCTGCCGCCCATGCCCACGACATATCAAAATACTCTGTCAAATCATTGCCTGGCAGATAAGCCCCCTCGTAATATCCCCTTCCATGAGCGCCGGGCAGTTCCGTTCCGGATGTGAGGAATCCCGTGTTCTGCAGGTTTAACGGATTATAGATGCGGTTGGCGATCTGGGTATTGAGGTCCGAATTGGTCAGCTTTTCGATGATCAGCCCCAGGATGATCGTATTGCTGTTGGAATAATGAAACCCGGTTCCGACGGGAAAGTAAAAGGCGTGGTTAAAAGCTATTTCAAGGAGCCCCAGCGGTTGCCATACCATCGTGGGATCTTTCAGCAAGGTATCAGCGAATTCCGGCGCTTCGGAATAATTGAATATGCCACTCGTCATATTGCAGAGCATCCTGATGGTGATGCTGTCGGATTTTGGAAACGAAGGAAAGTATTTTGAAAGCTTATCCTCCAGTTTGAGCTTACCCTCATCCACCAGTTGCAGGATGACAGTTCCGGTCATGGTCTTGGTATTGCTGCCGATGCGGAACGTGTAGCCTGAATTCATTGGCAGGTTGTTGGGGATATCGCTAACCCCGGCTGTATATATCCAGTCGATGCCCTTATTATTATCGACGACCAGGGCCACCAGTCCCGGAATATGCAAATCCGGGGCATTCATGACGGAGTCGGAAACCGCTTTTAGTTTTTGTATCAATTCCGCATTGGAAGGGGAATCCAGGGAATCAGATTTCTTTTTGCATGATGCCTGAAAAAAGAAAGGAACGGTCAATAAGAACAACAAGTATATCTTTCTCATAGCGTATTTTTAGATATGGCCCAATTATATAAACCTGAATGATGCAATAAAAATAATATTTATTTCCCTACAATATATTCATCTATTTAAGTTCAAGTTTTTCAATTTTATTTCCGATCGTAATTTCTTTCATTTCAGTCTCTAACTGATTAAATTCTTCCTTTTTGACTGTTTTAATAAATACTCCGTTTTTAAGTAAGTGTATTTCATCACAGGTTTCGCTGAGCGTTGAGAAAATATGTGAAGAAATGATTACAATTTTATTTAACTCCCTGAGCCTGTGAATAATTTCAGTTAAAATAATATTACTCTGAATATCAACGCCATTAAATGGTTCGTCAAGGATAAAGTATTTATTGACTTGCAATAAAATAGCCGTAATTGCAAGTTTCTTTTTCATTCCTGTCGAATACGTGGAAGCATATTGATTTAATGGTAAATCAAAAATGTTTTTAGCATCAATATGATCTGGTTTAATTTTCCTTGCATTACAAAGAAGCCGTATGTATTCTTTTCCTGTTATTTTTGAAAACATAAATGGCTCTGTAAGTAAAAGCCCTAAATGATTTTTTAACGGTTTTAAACCTGAGCTTATTTCGCCTTCATAATCTTCTAAACCAGCGATACATTTAAACAACGTTGTTTTACCGGCTCCATTTTCACCGACAATTCCATAGACTGCACCTTCATAGAAAGTCAAATTAATATTGTCTAAAACCTGCTTTGGCCCAAAGCGTTTTGATAAACCAATAACTTTTATCATTCCAGATAGCCTTGAAGTTTATTTGTTGCCTTAAGGTAGAAATATGGCGTAAATGCAAGTAATAATGGCGGAAAAAAAATACTTATGGCAACAATAATTACTTCGGGCAAATTCATTTCATTAGGATATGCCGAGTATTTTGCTGAAATTATTGTTATCAAAAAAACACACCCGATGATATAAGAAGCGATGAACACCTCTATATTTTCATAATAAAAGAAACACAAAGCCAGAATAACAGGTAAACATAAAATAGAAGTGAACAGTAACGCGGTTTTAATTTTCTCCAATAAAAATTGTTTTGGCGTCAATGCAAAAATCCATACAAAATATTCGTTTTCAGGTTTTATATTAAACCCAAGGGCCACAAAAAAAATTAATAATAATGAAAATATGCCAAGGTTCAAATTGTCAACAGATATTCCAATAAAAGCGAGTATATAGGCTATTAAAATAATAAAATAGGTGTTCCTGAAACCTACAGTAAACTCAAAAGGCTTTTTATAGAAAGGAGTCGGAACGGTAAAATTAAAACTCGTTTTGAAATTACTCAAACCTAAGATCAGGCTTATTACAGCAAGTATTATTGAAGCAGTGAAAAATTGTTTGTAAATCAGAAATATCAGAAATGGTATTGATGACATCAGGTTTTCGATTATTCTAACAAATTTATAGTGTTTATTACTAAAGCATACTTTAAGAAAATCATTCCTTCCTGTTTCCGAAAGTTTAGAAGTTAACGCTATTGAAATGAGTATATAAATATACTGAGCAAATTCAGTTTTGTAAAAAAGGAACCAAGAAAGCCCGATGAAACTAGTTAAAATCAACAAATAACCAAATACAGGCTTGAGCCCAAAGTCTTTAAGGCCTCTATTTGTCATTTTGTATTGCAGGATAAAATATTCTTTCATCACAACTTTTTCAATCCCGATTAATCACATAACTATTTGTGCTTTAGTAGTGAAAAAGAATTACCGGAATTGGGAACGCTTAAATTGGCTGAATTTTTCCAGGCCCATCCACCAAAAACAATGGAAATCAATGGTCAATTGTCAATAGTCAATGGTCAATGGTCAATAGTCAATGGTCAATGGTCAATGGTCAATGGTTATTGGTCAATTCTGTACCGGGGTCGCTTCGACAAAAACGCCTCCACCCTGACAAAATTCCCCGCCGGATATGCTTTTGACTTCCACGTTCGGCATACTCACCACATCAGTGTGGCACAGGGTGCTTTCATTATTCGGGGCGTTATCGAATTTCACGTAACAGTAAGTATATCCGCATAAAGTACCAGAATTCAGGATGATGCCCCCTTCCCCAATGGAAGGCGTATAGGCCCCTGCCATAGCGCCTTTCAGCTTATTTTTCTCCGGTGGCGGAAAAGAGGATGATATGATCAGGATGAATGTCAGCGCGGAGACGAGCGCCCCGGAAACTAATCCAATCAGGAAAAACTTGTTTTTGATGAAGGTGAAGTCGATTTTTTTCATGTTTAGGGTTTTAACGTTAAATACAAATAATTGTCAAAAAGTTGGTGCGATCCAGAAAAGATATTGTTTTATATCCATTTTAAAATACCCGCCATCGGATTCTCTTTTTGCCATTGTGCAAAATCAGAATAATTCCTTATGCCCTGTTCTAAAACGGCGTAGTATATCTGAATGCCCTGTGCGTTATTTTCGCTGGTCATCTCATATTTTATCCGTAAGATCGCTTCTTTTGTTTCCGGAGTCAACTGCTTAATGATCTTATCAGTTACCTTTTCAACAAACCCATCGTAACAGGACCCCTTTCGAATATGGATGATATCCAGTTTCCAGATTCTTTTATCACCATGCTCATACCAGGCATGCCATTCTATACATTCCTCCTCCGTATCAAGAAGATTTTTGTACTGTATGTTTTTTATTGCCTTATTTTCAGATATCTTTTCCATAAAGGAAAAGCTCTTCTTTACCATCGGCTCATCAGTATATACATGAAGGTCAATATCAAGATGGTCCATCATCAGATCGGTTTTTAGTGAACCGACGATATTGACCGTGGCGCCAACGCCATGACAAATATTCACAACATCAAGGGCTTTCAACACTTTAAGCGCTGATTGCCTGGTCCCCCGCGATAATTCAAAGATATCTGAAATCTCCATATAGATGCAAAAATAGGTAAAAGGACTTTAAATAGCAATGTATCAGCTATCCCATCCATCGATCAGAAAATTTACAGGATCAGTCATTCCTGGCGCCCGTGTTAATATCTAAAGTGTGATCAAGAAGCTGGTTGCCTTTTCAGCCGATTCAGCATAAATGTGGCCCCGGTGCAGCCTGAGGATCTGGCGCGAAAGGCTTAACCCGATCCCCGAGCCCTGGTCTTTGGTTGTGAAGAAAGGAACAAAGATCTTTTCCATGGTTTCTTCTGGAATGTAAGGTCCGTTGTTTGAAATGCGGATTAATATCCGATTTTGTTTTGAGCTATCAACG
>JALNWE010000101.1 GCA_023231065.1 Bacteroidales bacterium | reverse complement strand
TAAAAGATGCAAAAATCGCTCGTCCCTATCATTGAGGTTGACAAGGAAAAATGCGTAAACTGTCATGCCTGTATCTCTGCCTGCCCAGTCAAATATTGTAATGACGGCAGCCAGGACCATGTCTCCGTCAATGCCAACATGTGCATCGGATGCGGAAGCTGTATTGATGCCTGTACGCACGATGCCCGGAAATACGCGGACGGGACTTCCCGCTTTTTTTATGACCTGCACCAAGGTGTACCGATGGTTGCGGTGGTCGCCCCTTCGGCCGCTTCCAATTTTCGCGATCAATACCTTAGGATGAACGGTTACCTGAAGAGCATCGGAATAGCGGCTGTTTTTGATGTCAGTTTCGGCGCTGAGCTGACTATCAAATCATATATGGAACATGCAGAAAAAAACAAACCCGTTGCCATCATCTCCCAGCCTTGCCCGGTCATTGTCACCTATATCGAAATTTACCAGCCCGAGTTGATCCCTTTTCTCGCTCCTGCTGATAGCCCGGTGATGCATACGATTAAAATGATCAAGGAATTTTACCGCGAGTACCGGAACCATAAAGTCGCTTTCATCTCTCCCTGCCCGGCTAAACAACGCGAATTTGACGAAGTAAATTTGGGCGATTACACGATTACCATGAAGTCCCTTCACCAGCATTTCCTGGATCAGGATATATCGCTTGACGACTTTCCCGAGGTTGGATTTGATAACCCTCCTGCCGAAAGGGCCGTATTGTTTTCTACTCCCGGCGGCCTGCTGCGTACGGCCATCCGCGAAAACCCTGAAATGATCAATGTTACGCGAAAAATTGAAGGTACCGGGACGATCTTCGAATACCTGAAAAAAATCCCGGAAATGATCGGAAAGGGATTTGCACCGTTTATGGTTGATTGTTTGAATTGTGAAAAAGGCTGTAACGGGGGGCCCGGAACACTTAACCGCCATGAACCTCCTGACATGATCGAGTATTATGTGGAAAAACGCAATAAAGAAGTTCAGGCTGATTATGGTTCAGGGAGCAAATTTAAACGGTGGAAAGGGAAAAGTCAATTACACCGGAACCTGGATAAATACTGGAATGAGAAAATGTATTACAGAACATATCCAGACCTGAGCCAAAACAACACGTTACAATACCCGGATAACGCTGAATTTAAATCTATTTATACCAGGATGAACAAGTTCTCTGATGCAGATCATTATAATTGTTCATCCTGCGGTTATGGCAATTGTGAGCAAATGGCGATCGCCATTTTTAACAGGCTGAATAAACCCGAAAACTGTCACTATTATACGCGGTCCCTCATCATGAACACGGCCGAAACCATTACCGGGACTGTCAACGATCTGGCATCCAATTCCAATTCCATCAGCAGCATTTCATCCCGGCTTTATTCTATGTCAGAATCCCTGAATAAAGAATTTGCCGGTTTAAATGAAATGATCCGGAAAAATGCCCACCTGATACAGGATTTTGATGTCATTGCTGAAACACTGAATGATATTTCGCAGCAAACAAAAGTTTTGTCCGTGAATGCCTCCATTGAAGCAGCTAAAGCAGGCGCTTCCGGAAAAGGCTTTGGCATTGTTGCGACCGAAGTAAAAAGGCTTGCCCAGGATTCAAGTAAAGAAGCCAACAAGATCAAACCCTATCTGATCGAGATGGAGTCCCTCTTCGAAAAAATAATCATCAATATCCAGTATGCATCAGAGGAGTTCAATAAAACCACTGAAATGTCGAAAGAGGTATCCGGCGCTATCGAAAAGTTATCCGCGTCTTTTACCGAATTGAATAAAAAATCCAAGGTATTAATGGCCTTCAAATCGGAGTAAGGCCAATACGGCATATTCTGTGATCGCGGATATCACGTTATGGAGGGTTTTCGAAATTGGACCTTCCTTCGAAAATTTTTTACCTTTGTTATTTCCATGAGGTTTATTTATCCGGTATCGCGCCAACTTCAGGAATAAATTTCGATATTGAAACTGCATGACGGAACATCATAAGAAAAATCAGTTCATTAAAGTTCCCCGTTATCCGGGAGGGAACCCGGCTTTCAGGGAGTTCATAGCTGAAAACCTTCGTTATCCCGCGGAAGCACAAAATGCCGGCATCGAAGGGAGCGTTGTGGTAGAGTATGATATTTCTGATAATGGCGTGGTGGAAAATCCCCGCGTTTTAAAGGGGTTGGGGCATGGATGCGATGAAGAAGCCATCCGGGTAGTTGGTTTACTCAGGTTCGAAAAGGTCAGGAACCGGGGAGTACGGGTTAAAATCACAACAAAAACCACGCTTCACTTCAGGTTGCCGAAAGCGGTCGTGAATTATGCCCTATCCCCCAAAAAGAATACTCACAATCAGGGACCCGGATCCGGGCAAAAAGCCAATACTCCGGTAGTCTATTCCTATACCATCAAATTTTAACTAAAAAAATCCAACTCCGTTAAATTGGCATTGGGACGGAAAATAATTATTACCATGAGACATTCAAAACTTTTCTATTGGGCGGGAGTAGTTTCATTAGCCGGATTTTTATTCGGATTTGATACGGTGGTAATCTCCGGCGCCGATAAACAATTACAGGCGCTCTGGCATACATCCGACCTGTTCCATGGGTTGGTTGTAATGTCGATGGCGTTGTGGGGTACGGTGATCGGGGCCATGTTCGGTTCTATCCCGGTCAACCGGATTGGGCGTAAAAAAACGCTGTTCCTGATCGGGATCTTGTTTTTCTTCTCCGCGATTGGTTCTGCTTTGTCCCCCTCCCCGGTCATCTTCGCCTTTTTCAGGTTTATAGGAGGACTGGGGATTGGCGCATCCACAATAGCAGCGCCAGCCTATGTTTCGGAGATCGCTCCCGCGAAAAACAGGGGAAAACTGGTGGCATTATACCAGTTCAATGTGGTTTTCGGGATCCTGATGGCCTATGTTTCGAACTACCTTTTGAAAGATACCGGTGAAAATGCCTGGAGGCTGATGCTGGGGGTCATGACAATCCCGGCGCTCATTTATACCTTGCTTATCATGACTGTCCCCGAAAGTCCCCGCTGGTTGTTGATCTATGCAAAAAATACCGCCAAAGCTGCCGGAATTTTCAGGCAGATTGATAAAAACGCCGATGTGGACCGTGAAATTTCACAGATTTTATCTGAAGAAGGACAGGGGGTGAGCAAAGAAAATGTTTTTCAGAAAAAATACAGGATCCCTTTGTTGCTAGCCTTTTTCATTGCTTTTTTCAATCAATTTTCGGGAATCAACGCTTTTTTATATTATGCCCCGCGGATTTTCGAGCTGGCCGGCCTGGAAAAATCAGCTTCGTTTTTAAGCAGCATCGGTATCGGGATCATCAACCTTATATTCACCCTGATCGGGTTATCTTTGATTGACCGGTACGGGCGCAAAACCCTGATGTATATCGGATCGGTAGGCTATATCGTCTCGCTGGGACTGGTCTCTGCAGCATTTCTTTCGGGCTGGAAAGGGGCTTATGTCCCGCTTTTCTTTTTTCTTTTCATCGCCGCACATGCCATTGGGCAGGGAGCCGTGATATGGGTATTTATCTCTGAGATTTTTCCCAACAAGTTACGCGCTGCCGGACAATCCTTCGGTTCCTCCGTTCACTGGGTGCTGGCTGCCATGATCCCGTCGCTTATCCCTTTCCTTTTCAGGGAAGTAGGGCCTGCAACTGTCTTCATTGTCTTTTGCCTGATGATGGTGTTGCAACTTTTATGGGTGATTTTCAGGATGCCTGAAACAAAGGGACAGCGGCTTGAAGAACTCTCTGAAAAACTGATCAGCAAGAATCAAAAACCTTGAAAAGATTCCGTTAATAGCAGCATGAAACGGTTTACAGTTGCCTTAATCTTGTTGTTTATATCATGTTCGGCCGTCCGGGCACAAAATAAGATCATTGCAGGCGACAGCCTGGTGTTTATTGAGAAAACCTTAAAAAAAGTCAATAAGAATTTCAATTTTACGGTTCTTCCGGGACCAGTCTATAACTCCTCAAATCAACTGGGATTTGCCGTCATGCCCATGCTGGTTTACCGGATGGATAAAAACGACACCCTTTCCCCGACTTCTTCTACTTCTGCCCTGCTCTATGCTAATTTTTACCCAAGCTGGATGGCAGGGATCAAACAAAATTTTTACTGGGACCGTGACCGCTGGCGGGCCATCCTGACCATCGGATATGGCCATATCCATCAGAAATTTTACGGGATAGGGCGCGATACCGCGGTGGTCCATAATGAAAAGTTTGTATGGGCCGACGAAGAAACCTTTTATTTCTCAGCCACGTGTTACCGGAAAATTGTCGGGGGATTATATGGCGGCCTTGAATATAATTACAGCAACATCCTGCTTACCGGGATTGATTCTGCCGCCACGGCCGAAATCAACAACAAGGGGATAGCTACCGGAAGGTATATCAGCAGCCTCATCACCCCGACTTTTGTCTGGGATAACCGGAATAATATCTATTTCACCACAAAAGGATATTATGCCATGGTCAACCTGAAATATTCTGATAAGATCTTTCAGAGTTGCAGGAATTATTTTGTGATAACTGCTTTTCTGAGTGGTTATCATTCCCTACTGCCACAAAATAAAAGACTGACCCTGGCCTGGCGGTTTTACTTCAAGGGGACCTGGAACGATGTTCCCTATTCCGAAATGCCGGACTATAGCGGGAGCGATGCAGTATTAGGCTATACCCCGGGGAAATATGTTAATTTTTATGAAGTCAATACCCAGGCCGAACTCCGTTACGATCTTTGGAAATTCATCGGAATTGCAGGCTTCGGCGGTACCGGCAAGGTTTTTTCATCGCCCGGCACGTTTGGCCATTCCGTTTGGCTTCCTTTCGGAGGGATCGGCGTTTATGTAAATGTGATCCCTTACCAGAACCTGAGGATGCGGTTTAATGTAGCCGTAGCCCGCGATGACTGGGGCTTTTATATTGGTTTAGGCCAATTGTTTTAAAAGGGTGTGGGTTTTAATTCCCCGCGCAGATACTTTCCTCCGACAGCAGGGTGGGGACATAATCCGGGTTAGGGTCGCCACTGTCAAGATTATATTGATACAGTGAAACAATATCCAGGTCAGATCCTGTCCATTTCGCCGGCCAGATCATCAGATAGGTCCGCACCTTTTTTGAGGATAATTCATCGTTCACCCAGGATCCCGTATTCGCGTAAATCCCTTGGTAATTTTTTCCTGAAGGATACACTTTTATCTCCGGGTTATGGGTGTGCCCAAAGGCAACAATTTTATATTTTTGGGGCGCCACACTCGACATATATTCATAGGAAGCAGCAAAAAACATATCCATGTTCCCGTCTAAGATGGCCATTACAACGGGCATCTGGACCGGTACGGCATTTTGTGTCTGGGTTGCCGGCCATTTGTCCTCTATTGATGCCGCATACATATCCCGGATGCCGTTGAATGAAAAGCGGTTTGTATAACCATCTATCCCGTTCATCAAAATATTCACCGAATCCGGATGTACCGTCATGGCAAATTGTGCGCGGACATACTCGAAGGCCAGTGTCCACGCCAGTTTGAACTCAACAGATCCCTTTATTGCAAATCCTTCTTTCAGGAGATTTGTATGGTGTTCCTTCAATCCTGCAGCCTGCAGCCTGGAAATAAAAAACCCGGGAGGCAATATATGACCGGCATTTACCAACGGCTGGGGACAGTTAAAGAAATCAAAACGGTGGCCATGTTCCATGATCATTTCATCAACCGGTGAATAGTTGCCAAGCCCTGTGATATTTCCCTTCCAGATAACACCCGGGATGATTTCCTCCAGGATGCTTTGGGTCAATAGCATATCATGGTTCCCCGGAACATAGATCAGCTGGATGTCGCTGTTTGATGCAATCTCTTTAAATTTATTGATTATAGGGATGTTCACCGGCGAGTTTGCAACCGAAAGGAAGTACTCCCTTGGACTGTACACACCCGCTGCACTATCGAAAGGAGAACTCCGGTAAGGAATTACCCATCCGTCGAACAAGTCGCCCAGAATGACCAACTGCCTGACCTGCTGCCCTGTGATAACATTATCAAGCAGGTCGATCAGGGCAACCTGGTTTTTACTGAACCAGCAATAATTCTCTGCCACCGCCCGGTATTCGCCCAGATGAATATCGCTGATGCAAAGAATGGCATTCCTGCCCGTCGAAGAACTTCCTCCCGGCATAAGGTTTAAGGCGCTGCTTCTGAACTCAAGGTTATATGCAGATGGCAATGTGTTTCCGGTAGTGGACCTGAGCCCTGCCCCGATGGTAATTAAATACCTCCACCCCTCTTTCAGCACAAAGCCTGGCTGTAACATCAGGACGATTTTCCTGTCGATGGCAACCAGGGTATATGTCGTATCAAGGTTGCCGCTCTTATCCGAAAAAGAAAGGTTCCCCCGGATGGACAATGAATCAATAGGTTGACTGAATTCCAGTTCAATATACCGTTCATTCGTGTTGATCGCGTAATATAATTCGTTCTGCAACGCGAGTCGCGGTACGCTGACCGTTAAATATACCGGTCCTTCTGTTGTTTCTTCCTTTTTACAGGATTGGTGAAAAAGGCATAAAACGATGGCTGGCAGTATAAACAGGAATGATCTGATACGATGGCTTTTCATTTTTTTTGGTCAAATAATAATTGTTTTAGTCCGTTTGCTGCTCACAGGAATCACTCCCCTGGATGGTACTACCTTCACCAGCGCCCACGTATGAAACTGTCAGGCTGCCGTTCTCTGTCATCCCGGAGGCCGATATCGTAACGTGCGTACCGGCAATAACGGGAACCGTGATGGTCCATGGGAGTTTCGGGCCCTGAACCGTGACCAGTCCTGAATTCGTGGCATAGCTCAGCGTGCCTATAATGCCATCTCCTGTCTGTGTAACAGAATATACGACGTTCATCGCAACCGACGGCTGGCTTTCAGGAGCGGAAAGATTACAGGTGATCTCTGTGCTGCTTTTTTTACATCCGATCAGGCTGATCAGCGCCGCGGATAAGAAAAGGGTGAAAATCAAATGTTTTTTCATGAATGTAAGATGTTAGTTATAAACATATAAAATAAACTCAGGATGCAGGTTTAATATATTTTCAAGACAAGCAAACCGGATATTTGGTTACATGGAACAGAATGGTCCGTTGCATTTTTTTAAACATTTAGTATTTTCTTTTGATTTTATCTAAGACGAAATCATTACTGCATAAACGCATCCAACCGTCTCCAGAAATCAGCTTTTTCAGCAGTTGTCATTATGTAATCGAGGCGACCCAATGATTGCTGAAGATTAAAATAATTTTTAACAAGGTTATTGAAAGAGGTATTTTTCGACATGCTGGTGATCAGGTTTTGTTGCTGGGCATCCAGAACATCCAGGATGCTTTTATTTCCAAGCAGATATTGATTATTTACGATTTGAAAGTTTTTTATTGCAGATTCTTCCGCGATTCTCATCTGCTTTAAATCATAATAGGCCGAAACCAGGGCAGCAATGTTTGATAGAATGGACGACTCCAGTTTGTCTTTCACGGATTGTTGTTCACTTTTCAGTTGGGCCAATGTCAATCTGGCTTTCTGAGCAAGGGCATTGTTTTTTAAACCAGTGAATAAAGGGATATCGATCTTCGCTCCCACCGACCATGAATAGTTTGGGAGGCCGCCGGGGATGCCCTCTGATATTTCATACGGAGCCTGATATAACACGTTGCCGTAATTTCCAAAAGCAGTGGCCGTAGGAATGTACCGAGAGATGCTGTTGGACCGGTAAATACGTTGTTGGGCTTCAATCAGGTATTGATATTGCCGCAGGGCCGGAGAATTGTCCATGCCTTCCTTTACTAAAAACTGGCTGAATTTCTGCAGGCGAACGGGATCATTAAATATCCCAAAGAAGGATGAATCGGCGATCAACAAGCCTGATTTTTCCATTCTGAATTCGCCC
>JALNWE010000100.1 GCA_023231065.1 Bacteroidales bacterium | reverse complement strand
TGTCAGTGAATAGCAGAAATGGATTTCAAGGTCGCCCCCGATGGAAGTCAACACGCTTAATCCATTGAGGTTGTCAATATCAACTCCATTGATCCTGACACTGCCTTCTATTTGGGAACACCCCGGGTAATTGACCTGGAAACTATCTATCTGGGCTTGGTCGGTGAAGGTGATGCCTTCAGGCAGGCAACCCTGGGACAATGCTATTATGGGGCAAATTGCCAACGCTGTGATGATAACGTTAAATTTATTCATAATAGGAATTTTTAAAGTTTTTATCATTCAACCATCAATTTTTTTCTGGTTTTCCATTGATCAAGAACCAGTTCAACGATGTACATCCCCGGTGAAAGTGATGAAATATCGAGGGTGTTATTTACCGGTTTCCCCTGAAGGACTTTTTGCCCGATTTGATTGTAAATGACTACTTCTAAAATGGTTGCCCCGTTTTTAACCGAAATTGTCACCGATTTATCTGCAGGATTGGGATAGAGCGAAAATTGATCTTCTGAAATGGTAGTCTCCACAGATAGCGCGTCGCATGCTTCCTGCACTTCCCCTGAGCTATTGCAGCCGGGGGCATTCATATAAATTGAAATAATTCCATTCGGGTTGGCCAAATAATCACAGACGCTTTGTACTTCGCAGGTGGATAACAGATTGTTGTATATTATTGTCAGATCGGTGATTGAACCGGCTTCGATATTCTCAAGTCCTTCTAAACTGGTTAAGGCGCTGTTGTAACTGCCAATCATAAGAAAACCTTTTACGGAGGTTAAATTTTCAAGACCTGATAGACTGGTAAGGGCTAAGTTACCACCGATCCATAGGCCACCAATGGAAGTAAGATTATCAAGTCCGTTTAAATTTGTCAGGGAGTTTGAATAAATGGAAAAGTATCCACTGATGGAATCCAGATTGTTCAGGCCGTTTAAACTTGTCAGTAAAAGGTTGCCGATAATTTTCAGGTCTCCTTTTATGGAAGTCAACCTGCTTAGCCCATTTAAATTTGTTATATCATTTCCACTTATCAATACATTACCCTCTAATTCAGCACAATCTGAATACAATTGAAAATCATCGATGTCTGTCTGGGAATAAAAATAGTAATTGCCATTGGGCAGGCAAGGCAAAACCTGTCCGCAACTATTCGCCACCTGGTAAGGATTATCACATCCATTTGCGTTACCATAAATATCAAGTGTTCCGCCCGGACTGGCCAGAAAATTGCAAATACTTTCAATTTCGCAGGATGATAAAAAGGGGTTGTTTGTAATGGACAGATTTGTGATGGATCCTGCTTCAATATTATTCAGTCCTGCTAAACTGGTCAGGCTGTCGTTCCAGTCAATTAAGAGTTCACCCTCCATTGAAGTAAGATTTTCCAATCCGGTCAGGTTGGTCAGGGCATTATTATTTGATATAATCAAATCACCTCCGATAGAGGTCAGGCCCACAATCCCCGACAGGCTGACCAGGGAGGCGTTTAAACCAATCTGGATACTTCCCCCAAGTGAGTTAAGGCCCTCAATCCCTGATAGGCTGATCAACGAAATGTTCTCGCCAATGTTAAGGTCTCCTCCAATGGATGTGAGGTTACCCAGTCCGGTCAGGTTGGCCAGGCCGGGATTGCCTTCCCAATGAACGCCAATAGTCAGGCTTCCTCCCACTGTAATCAGGCTTTCAAGTCCAGACAGGTTTGGCAGGATGTCGTTCTCCACAATCGTAAGGTCTCCTCCCACGGTTGTCAGATTGTTGAGGCCTGATAACGAAATGAGCAGCGGACTGTCATGGATATATAGCTCACCACCGACAGAAGTCAGGCCCTCCAGGCCGGTGAGGTTAGTCAATACGGGATTATTTCCAAAGGCTGATTTTCCAATAAGCAGCCCACCCCCGATGGAACTCAAATTGTTCAATCCTGCTAAGCAAGCCAGGTTATAATTATCCAACAACAATAAGTCACCTCCGATTGATGAGAGATTGGTCAGGCCGGATAAATCAGTGATTATGCTATTCCCTAAAATATTAAGGTCACCACCGATGTAGGTCAATCCTTCAAGGCCTTCTAAACTGTTTAGCAGAGGATTACCGTTGGGCCACCTGTGACCAATGATGAGGCTGCCTTCAATGGAGATTAATCCGCTTAAGCCGTTTAAATTGGTGATGTCGTTTCCTTCGATGATTACATCCCCACCCAAAGCTGTACAGTCAGGGTAACTTACTGCGAAATTGTCGATATCGGCCTGTGTAAAAAAATAATAGTTACCAAATGGCAAACAGGGCAATGAGATTCCGCATACAGATGCTATTTCCAATGGATTATTGCAGCCGGCAGCATTATTGTAAACATTAACAGATCCATTGGGAACTGTTATATAATCACAAATGCTTTGGGCAGAACAGTTGGAAAGGACTGGATTGTTTTCAATTAAAAGGTCTCCTCCGATGGAATCGAGGTTATTTATCCCGGCCAGGCTGGTCAAACCATCGTTGTATTGAATGGATATACTACCTCCGACGGATGTTAGTGAACTAAGTCCGGTTAAGTTGGCCAGACCTGAATTGCCTCCTTCTTGTGCCCCGATTTTCAGGCTACCGTTAATTGAAATCACGTTATCCAGGCCGCTCAAACTGGTTAAGCTACTTTCTTCAATTGTCAGGTCTCCTTCAATGGAAGTCAGGTTTTCCAGTCCGTTCAGATTGGTTAAAAGAGGATTCCCGCCATAATACCACTCACCAAGGTAAAGACCACCAACAGTTGTCAGATTATCCAGCCCGGATAAGGTCAGCAATGACTGGTTAGCAAAAAAAGAAAGGCTACCATTGATGGTAGTCAGATTTTCCAGTCCTGTAAGGTTGGTTAGTGAAGATGCATATACTTCCAGCCCTCCCCCTATGGTGGTCAGGTTATCCAACCCGGTTAAATTTGGCAACAGGGGATTGCCTATACACATACCAAGATCGCCAAAAGTACCAAGACAAATGGTCCCGGGAACCATGGTAAGGCCCTCCAACCCGGTGAGGCTCGTGAGCATTGCGTTGCCATATATTAAAATATTTCCTCCGATGGAAGTCAGTTTATTAAGCCCGGTTAAACTACAAAGGGCATCTGTATAGGTAATCACCAGGTCGCCGCCAATGGAAGTCAATGCTTCCAGGCCTGACATATCGGTCAGCGTTCCGTTGCCCGACCAGTAGGGTTCCAGCCTCAGACTTCCCCCGATGGTAGATAAATTACTCAAACCCGAAAAACTGGCAAGGGTGGATAAGGTAATTACAAAGTCGCCCCCGATGGAAGTTAAAACACTTAATCCGTTGAGATTTGTAATATTGCCACCGTGGATATTAACTGTTCCTTCAATTTCAGTGCAGCCCGGATTATTGGCCTGAAAATTATCAATCTGGGCTTGGTTGGTAAAGGTGATCCCTTCGGGCAGGCATTGAATTGCAGCGCGTTTGAAGGTTTTGGCGTTTTTGATGGATCCGGGGATATCCTTTCGGGTTGACTGTCCTGTATATGGGGCGCTATTAAGCTGCCCGTTGGAAAGCAATACCAGGCAGAGAAGAAATGATGAAAGTAATACGCTGGTTTTCATGGGATTGGTTATTACATGGTTTGACATTTTGCATTTATACCTTTGCCTCCAACACCTTCAATTGCATCGTCAGGTTTTGCCGGCCCGTTTCTTCGATACTTTGCACTGCATTTTTGAGCCCCTCCGGATTAATGGGTTTTAAAAGGAACTCAAAACCACTGAGCCTGAATGCCTGGGCCAATCCTTTATCACAGGCTGAAATGAATATTATTCTAAAATCGATCCCCACCGCCCTGACCTGCTTACAATGTCGGGCAAGCAGCCTGGTGAGCATGTCCCGGATATGGGCTTCGTCGTCAATGATGAGGGTGCGGAGCATGAAAATCAGTATAATCAAAGATATCATCCCTTATAACCGGAAGTGGCTCCATTAAGGGAACGCCGGGAACTATTTAGTGAACGCGGGGGTGGGTTAAGTTAACGAAAGCAGTGGCAAGGCCTATATTAAACAAAGAGGGACCATAATCATAATACATGAAACAGATGGAATCCTGGAAAACAATGGAAGGGCATTCAATGGTTGCTTCACCCTCGGGTACACTTAAAACAAAAGGGTCATTCTTAACTCCATACACAGGATTTCCCGGGTATTTCGCCCAATGGGCCCCATCATTGCTTGTGGCATATCCGATGTTGCCAACCTGTCGGATATGAGGATTTTCAAGGGGCCTTGTCCCGCCCTGGTAATAGATTTCAAAACCACCGGGCACCTTAAAAACAGGCCCACCCCATACAACCATGCCATCCCAGTCGTCAGGCTTCCCCGTCATCATTACCGGATCGCTTTCAGCAAATGGGTGTTCCCTTGTAGCAACGTCATTGTGCTTTTGCCAGGTGATTCCATCTTTTGAGAAGGCCATACCTGTATAATAGTCACCCAGAATGGTAAACTGTGCCCCACCGGAATAATACATGTAATAACTGCCATTATCCAGTCTCAGAATTGAACAGGGGATGACAAAATCGTTATCCCATTCACCTGCGCCTCCATGCGTCAACACAGGTTTTTTCCCCCTTTTCCAGGGACCCGTTAGTTCCGCGGCAGTTGCCCTTCCGATAAACGGCCCCGGTCCCCATTCTGCTGTTTCAGCGCTGTTATAATACATAACCCAACCCGAATCCCCCTTCACAACAATTGCCTGCGCTACACTAAAGGCATCAAACCCGTTACTATCAGGGGTGAATACAGGATTTCCAGCGAACCTGGTAAAATGATACCCGTCGGGCGAAGTTGCCAGGCCAATGGATGTTTTTCCGTTCTTGCTCATCCCGGAGTAAAAAAGGTAGAATGTTTCGCGATCCCTGATTACGCATGGTAAAAAAACGATCAGGTCGTCCCACGAACCCGGTTCTCCGGCAACCAATACCGGGTTATTCTTATAAACCTTGAATTTCAAAGGAGAAGGAGAAATTTCTTGCTTACAGCTAAAAAAGATCAGTACCGATAGACAGAATAATGAATTGAGAAATAACTTTTTCATGATTTCTGCTAATTTACGGTTACCGGCTATCTCAAAACCATGGGTATCCCAAATTCAACCCTTGTTCCGCACGCTTGTCCTGAACCATCTTTCAAATCAGTGATCTCCATCCGGATCTTCTTTTTCAACTTTTTATTGAGGATTTCCAGACGGTCGCGGGTAATGGATATGGCCATGGAGCGATGCCTGATCTTTTGTTTTGATTCGATTTCATGCGCTTTTTCACGGCCTATGCCGTCATCCCTGACTTCAATCCGGATAAATCCTTTTTCGGGGTGGAAACGGATATCAATATGTCCCATTGCTTCTTTATGCCTGACTCCGTGCTCTATTGCATTTTCGATGAAAGGTTGGGCCAACATGGGCGGAATGAGTATATTTTCCAGATCGATCATCTCATCAACCGATATTGAATATTCAAATTTACCAGCATATCTGACTTTCTGCAACTCCAGGTAATTTTCAATAATGAGGATCTCCTTTTCAAGAGGCACATATTCCTCGGTTGAATTATCGAGGATATTTCTTACAAGCTGCGAGAACCGTGAAAGGTATATGCTTGCCTGATCGGGATTTTCATTGATCACGAAATTCTGGATGCTGGCGAGTGAGTTGAAAATAAAATGCGGGTTCATCTGGGCCCGGAGCAAACGTTGTTCCATCAAAACCGATCGCCGCTCAGCCATTAATCTCCTTCGCTGAAAAAAAAGCAATAAAATAACACTGAGCAGGGCCACACCTGCCCCGGAACTAATAAAAATGAACCGGGTCCGGGAAAATTTCAATCGGTTCAATTCATTGTCCTGTGCCAGTTTCCGGATCTTCTGGGATTGATTCCCGGCCTCATCTTCAGCCATCAGCAATTCAAGCTGCCGCCCCTGTTGCGATGCATTTATGGAATCTCTTGAAACGTAGTATAATTGAAGGTATTCAACTGCTTTTCCGGATTCACCCCTTGCCATGGCAAGCTGAAACCGGAATTGGTACATGTCGGCCCGTTGTTGTTGTGTCAAATAGTATTGAAAAATTTTATGAAAGGGATCATTGAAGGCGACAGGAATATATTGATTAGAAAACCGGATTGGATCATTTAATCTGGATTCACTTATGTCCAGGTCTTTTTCAGCCGCGTCATATTTCCCTTCCTCAATGTCTATCCAGGCAAGGTAATTCAGGAATCTGGACTGCAAATAACTACTCCCGGTTTTCCGGGCTACCGCGTATGCTTTATCATAATAAGTCCGGGCAAGGGCCCGATCGCCGGTATATTCCGAAAGTGGGGAACTTTTATCGTAGTAGCCCCCAAGATTACAGTTAATAAGTGAAATAAGCTCATCGTTATTCATCCCTGTCGCCATTTTCAAAGCAGAATCACTATAGGCAAGGGCCTTTCGTTTTATAAAAACCGACTTGGTTTCATCAAGATAAAACATTCCTACTACCATTAAAGCATAAGCTTCGAGTGGACGATTATTCAGCTTTCGTGAATAATTCAGCAATTTGTACCCATATATTAACGCGCTATCAGCAGGCGTATAATCTGAAAAACAAAAAGTCAGCCCCATTGCATCATATACCGCCGGTAAAGATGTTTCATTATTTGCGGCCTGAAAATAGCCCAGGGCCTTGCGGTAATAGGAGATGGCTTTCTCCCCTCTCATAATAAAGAAATTGATGTGGCCAAGCATCAGGCAGAGTTCCCCCAATTCAGTGAAATAGGGGCCCTTTTCTAAAATTGATTGTGCGGACAAGTACGAGACGAGGGCATTTTTAAAATCCCGTTTGAAATAGTAGGCATTTCCGATGTTAACCTTTACCAGCGCGACATCAAATGAGTTTGTATGGATTGTTGCATAGCGGAGGGCCTGGCTCGCGTACATAATGGCTGAATCAAAGTTTAATGGCGCGTAGTATGAAGCGATGCCATTCAAAAAAATAAATTGATTTTCTTTTCCCGGACCCGGCAATAATTTCTCCTGACTGTCGGAAATAGGGTGGGAAACGATTTTGGGACCTGCTGCTTTCAGAAGAAGGGAGAAAAAAATCAGAAGAAGAAGGATAATGGTTTTTCGCATATTGAAAGATATGTCTTTGAACTGTCTCCCATTCATTCTGCCATTCGCTCCAGCAGTTCTATCATCTCCTCCCGCTTCCGCGATGCCACAGGGATTTTCAGGCCATTGGTCAGCACGATGTATCCCCCACCCTGCTTATCAAATCTTTTTACGTGTGCCAGGTTGATCAGGAAGGATTTATGGACCCGGTAAAATCCGCACCCGGAAAGCATCTCCTCATATTCCTTGAGGGTTTTTGTGACCATGATGTGCGCCCCCTCCATGGTATGGACTGTGGTGTAACAGCTGTCGGATTCGCAAGCGACAATGTTTTTCAGGTCGAGCAAGTGAATTTGGTCCGTTGTTTTTAAAATGATCTTTTTATCCTGTCTGGTAATAGATTTCAGATTCTCATAGAGTGCGTTCATCTGTATATTGAAATGGTCCCTGATCAGCAAAGCGGCACGGTCGATGGCGGTAACGAGCTGTTCCGGGTTTACGGGCTTCAATATATAATCCACGGCGCTGAACCGGAAAGCCTGCAGGGCATACTGTTCATAAGCAGTGATAAAAATCACGTTGAAATCGACTGGTGAAAAAGATTGCAGCAAATCGAAACCAGTCCCGTCATTCATTTGTATATCTAACAATACCAGGTCGGGATGAAGCTCTCCGATGATTTGTTTACCCGCTGCAACCCCGTTGGCTTCCCCTATAACGGCGGCCATCGGACAATGTTTTGCCAGCAGTTTGGCGAGCGAATCACGGATATGGTCCTCGTCATCGATAATGATTACCCGCAACATCAACTTTTTCTTTCACGAAGTAGCGGGAAAGATACAATATTTTTTCAACAGAATCAAATTAACATCCAGTTAATTAGACCGCTGTGCTTGTCAAATTACTCATACCATAGATTAAAGCTTGATAATTTTCTGTATTATACCGGTCGGCAGGGGGGTTTGCCAATTCCATTGAGAAAACGCCGAACAGGTAATAATCGCGCTACAAACAAAAAGGATTAATGTTTTCATTTAACTGTATTTGTGGTAATTTCATTTTTTTTGATGAATTATTTCTTAACAATTTTGGCAATCTCGCTCCGTTCGTTCGATCTCACATG
>JALNWE010000099.1 GCA_023231065.1 Bacteroidales bacterium | reverse complement strand
TTGATGGTAATTTCGAGGCGGTCTTTTTGCAGGATGATGGTATCATGAATGCTGTCAAGATAAAAAACAGTATCAGCTTCGACCTGTGGAATGGTCATGGTGTCATTGATTACAATGGTATCGGGGGTTTTTAATTCGGGATGGCGAGTCAGTAACCGATTAAGCCTGGCCGAGGGAGAACATCCGGTTTGAATTGATAACACCAGGAGGAGAGATATTTTGAGGATTATTTTCATAGGTGGGATATTTGAATATTGAATATTGATCAACGAATTTTGGATTTTGAACTGTTTATAAATAAGCATTAAGCCGGTTCAACCAACCATTTTCGAATCGACTTTGTGAGGGATCCTTTTTAATAATGTTCATTATGAAGGCAACCCTGGAATTGTAAATCTGGATCAAGAATTGATAGGGGTTAGCACGATTTACCGCTTTCAAGGTTACTGGTCCAACAATGCCATCAGCAGGAATCTGGAGAATCCGTTGCGGGATGATGATGCCCCATTTACCACTGCACCAGAGCCAGTCGACCAGGATGTCGGCAACCTTCTGATTTTTGATTTCATCAGCATACCAGCGGTCCCAGTAATATTTTTTGAGCGCCAGCATGGCATCAGCAAGTGACAACAACCGGATATCGTCGATGTCGATATCTTTGTCACCGTCCTTGTCGTACCCGACTTTCTGCCATGTAGAAAGGGTTATACCACGGTTGGTGGGGCCTCCACGATCGATCGGATCGTTTGCAAATAGCCCTTCACTGAGGAAGAGCTTTGTCGCAAGGTGATTGATGTTAGCCATTTTGGTTTCAGGTTTCAGGTTTCAGGTTTCAGGATGCAAGTTTCAAGTTTTGGAGGTTGGCTTTGCTGTTATCTCAAAGACTGTGTCGCGGACATAAATGAGGCCGAGGATGGTGGGAAAAAAGGCCGAGAATTCACCCAGGGTGATGATTCTCATAAAAAGCAGAACTACCGCCAGGATCAATAGTATGATGCCAAGAGCGGTAGTTTTCCGGTTGTTAAAAATTCGATCTTTCATAATGAGTGGTTTAAAATGTTTGTTAATGGCAGGTGACGACTGACACAGAAAGGAATTCGCTGGGAAATGGAATTTTTGGATCATGTTACTTTGGATTGTCGCGGAGATAGATTTGGATTTCATCGATGCGCTTCAGGATCTCCTTAGTGTCGGATTTGATTTCGGACCGGATGATGTCGAAGTTTCGGGTATTATCAGTCTTGTGTAAAAGAAGGTCTTGCTTAAGGTTGGTAATCTCTACATTCAATTCAGCCAGCCGAATTTCCATGTGAACCCAAATAGAGATTATTGCCAACAGGAAAGTAAACAGACTGATTGCCTGTAATAGCGGAAGACCCAGTATGTTTGATTTCATTGTCATTTTTTATGGGACATTATTGATTGGGTGTCTGGAAAAAAGATGCCCCTGTTCGACATATCAGAGGCATCTTTATACAAAAATTATTGTACGACACTGGCAGCATTTACACCAGCTTTGAATTGAATAATCCCCTTTGGCCCTCCACTAATGGTCTGCGAGTAATCAACGGTTAGTATATGCAGGGCTGTTTGTGCACCAACCCAATCGGACGGGACGGTGATCGTTGCTGATCCGGCGGAACGGAGGTCAACGTCGGGAAACAGCATCACTTTGTTTGTATCGCAGTTGATAAGGATCAAAGTAAGAGCAGCGGCCAATTCATCAGGATTTACCGTGTTCGGATCCCAAGCAATATTCATTACCTGGTCCGGTTGTGCAGTCAGGGTTACATTGCTTACGGCGCTTCCTTCAAAATCGCATAAAATGACTTTGGTGTGGTCGAGTACCGGAGGATCGCCGGTAAAGGCGTTCTTCACATTGATGCTTACAATTTTGTTAAAAGGTGACATTTTTTTCATCGTTCCGGCATAAACGGAATTGATGAGTGGTAAAACCTGACGGATCAGGTACACAATGGTCGAAAACTTGGTCCGTTGGGTGGACTGACCGATTGTGTTAGGATTCTTCACCCCTGCTGGTTTGGCGCGCATGGTATTCACACCAAACTGTTTGGAGAACACGGCAGTTCCGAACATTTTTCGGGTCCTGCCTGTGATGGGATTTTGAACAATTGCCATGATACAGATTTTTTAAGGTTAATACTGAATTAGCGGACTTGGTACGGACTTGATACGGGTTTAACGCGGTCCGAACAGGCACAAAGATACCATCAGAAAAATGGAAAATTCCTTAATACGTTGAATATCTATGTATTATGAATGATTATACATTGATTTGCCCTGGTTTACTTAATGAACAAAATAGGCTGGGGACAAGATTGCAGGAAGGAGTTTGATGATGTTGATTGCGATCAAGTAAAAACTGTTGTTATGACTTTGATGTTTTAAGGGATGAATGAATAAGCAAGCTTGACAAAGATACACGCGTTCAGTTCAATCACTTCAATATCATTTGATTGACTGAAATTGACACAACCGGTTGCATTGGAATGATCCCCGGGATCAAGGTTGATCTGGAAAGATCTTAAACCGAGTGATGTATTTATTAGTGAAAATAGAGACCAGAAATAAATCAAAATCTTAGGCACCCTTTACCGTAGTAAAATTTGCAGCGCAAGGCTGCTGGTCATTTTTTTACCCCCCAAAAAAAATAAAAATCAAAAAAAATGACGGCACCCAACGGGCTACGGCCTTGCGCTGCAATATTTTACGCAGGTACCTTTGAATAAGATTTGGATTTTTTAACGCTTCCGACAATGCGAAAAAACGCTGGCATCCTCAGTCCCCACTGCATGAACACGAAAGATGAGCGTGAAATGCGGTGGGGAAAATAGCCAGATAACCGCGGAAATCAATAAACCAACCGGCGTTTTTTCAACGTGGGTTGGTGCTGGTGAATGATTGCTTACCTCGGGCACGCCATGAATGCGAGGAACGAGCATGAAATGGGGTGCCCAACCGGGCTGGCAAACGAGAAGTGATAACAAGCCAACTGGTACCATTTCCGGTACGGGTTGGCGGTGGTGAAGGTTTGTTTACCATCTGCCACTTTATGAACCCGAGGGACGAGGGCGAAATAAGGTGGCAGGAGCTGACCGGAATACTGAAAAACTTGCTGACAATAACCGGCCACGCATTTCAGTGGCTGGTTAATGGTGAAGGATGTTTGCATAGCTGCTCAAACTGCTTAAAAGGCAATGCATTTACCGGTGCCGGAATTAGGAAAAGGAATAGTAGTAACTCATTAAAGTAACTTTTATGTAAGGTGAGCGGAGCGCTCTTGACATGCACGGCTTGTATTCAGTATTGAAATAGTATCAGGGAAACTGGTGCATGGCAAGGGCGCGTAGTGAAGCCTGGAATAACAAGTTATCTTTAATGGGTTACAGATCGAGGTAAAATGCTTTGCCGATACTCGTTGTACTGAATAACGCCCCTGGATTTATAAGCATTCAAGGGCAACTTGCTGTACCCGAATGGAGGTGGTTGCCGTTTTTCAGGCAAACCACCGAAATGAGTGGTGCAGTATGTTGGCCAAACAGGATTTGCGTCCGGAATAATTATGCAGATGCCTGCCTCCGTTTTTTTTTAACGAGGGTAGGCAATGACAAGGGCTGGCGTACCCATGCTGCCGGTATTGACGGTCAAAGGTAATGAGCGGCGAGGATTGGGCTGCAGGAACAATTCATTGAAATGCATGTGCCGTCAGCAGCCCAAGACTGTGCAAGCCGCGAATGGTATATACCAACATGGCAGGCAGCAAACTCAATTTGCACGTCATACTGGTATCGGAAACTGATGGAATAGTTCCCACTCAAACCTCTCGTGCCACTAACGGGGATATTTAACATAATTTGGTTATAAGACTGACCGCAGGGAGAAGCTGAAGCGATGGAAATAAGCAGTAGCGGCAGTTTTATAACATCATGTTATGTTAATATAGCCCCTCTCGTCCTACTAAAGGAAGGGGAATGAATGGGATAGAAGTTGTGTCAGGATTTAAGGAAGTATGAAAACTTGGATATGCAATTATGATAAGAGATCCTCTGACAAAAGGGCTAATTAAACTCAGAGTAGGCAATGCTGACTCATCACTCAATATTAGGAGATAACCATATGCATTGCCTTTAAATTTAAGCAAATGGCATACATATACTGGATATTTTTTATAAATGATTGAAAAATAGATTGGAATCAAAATAAAACGATATAAATTTGTTCAATAAAAACATTGACAGGGAGACTTATGAAACAGCTCAATTTGAAAACATTTCGACAATTGTGTCATTTTCAGTTCTTGAGAAAATCATTAAGTGCATCTACTAAAGGAATAATAGCCATACTTTTATGATTGCTTCTTGTTGGGCAAGAGATATGTTGATAGAAATGAACCAAAAACAATAG
This sequence comes from Bacteroidales bacterium, assembly GCA_023231065.1. Taxonomy (GTDB): domain Bacteria; phylum Bacteroidota; class Bacteroidia; order Bacteroidales; family FEN-979; genus CAIVAT01. The sequence goes on along the minus strand of JALNWE010000099.1, from coordinate 4,234 downwards.
AAATATGGAGACAAAAGATTGGGTCATATTACTGATTGGAATTTCCTTTACAATTATTTGGCCAATAATACTTTATTTTTTAAAACCCATACTATCTATAAGGAATCTAGCCTTCCTAAATTTTAATGGTGACTGCTTATCTTTTACTGTTGAAAATATAGGATGTTCAAATGCTGTAAATCTTCATATTGAAATTTGTGTTGTTGATGAAGATTTTACATATTACTTAAAGGTTGATAAAGATGATTTTATAATACTACCAAAGAGAAAACATGGTTCTACATCGCATGAACGAGTATTTAAATCATATGATTTAGCGAAGAATACAAGACGGCATTTTCAAGGAACTTTTAATGATTTTTTACATTTTCTAAGGAATCATGATGGTCTTTTGGTTAGAGTACGGATTCATGCAAATCATTGTTATAGTGGATTCGGAAAAGCATTTGAACAGTGTTTTGTATATCATAATGGATTTGAACAGATAACTTGTGAACACTATTAACATACCGGCAAAACCAATGCTTTGAAAGGATACATACTTAGCATATGTTATTACGGGACGTGGTCTTACAGTAACCGGTTTCCGAAAATTTAAAACCATCAAGTTATGCCAAAAAGAGACCCAAATAGAACTGCTAGAATTATTACAATTCAAAAAATGAAACTTGAGCTAAGAAGTATCTTAACTCAAACATTAATGGAAGTCAGTATGAATTCTGAAAGCTCATTAAACGCTTTTATTGGAAGTAAGGCGGATGATTTTATTGAATTAAAAACAGAAGTAATTAGAACACCCGAAGAATATGTTTCAAAATGGATTCAAGGACTCGATCAAGGTGTGAAAAATGGATTTACAGGCCGTTTTAAGACCATGCATGATTTGCTTAAAAATCCTAGGAAGAGAAATTTCAGACAGTATTGTGAACTTTTTTTGAGACGTTCTTTCTTAAGGCATTATGAAGAACTTGCAAAAGTGAGACCAATAGATGAAGAATCTATATATTGGTTTGGTATTAATGATGCTCACTTTGGACTATTTATTACACCGAGGTTTAATAAACTACTTGACAATTGGGAAAATGACAAGTCAGAAATAAGGGCATTCAGACATACATATTGGACTATAGGTCATATATTAGCAACAGGAATATGTTATCCAAATGAAAATCGCAAATACATATTTTCGCAAATTGAAGATTATTTAAGCTTTTTTTACTCACAAGTTCGTTTAACAAAATCATTCTATCAATTAGGAATAGCGGAACGATATATTGAATTTGTTCGCAATTCGGCAAACCCTGAAAATATTCCATTATTAATACCTGAAATTAGATATGATGGTGAGGGGCGAAAACATACATATCGGTTAGACTTTCTTATCATTAATCCATATACAATGGACAAAATAGGCATAGAAATTAGTCCTTGGTCTACTCATGGTAAATTATCAGGGAAGCATAAGACACTAATTGAATTGAATGATGAAGCAAGAGCGAATTTTGAAAAAGAAATTAAAAAAATAAAATCCTATTTCAATAAATTTAACATATATACTTTGGTTTATACAGACACCGAATTGGCAAATTTGGACATTCTATTTAAGGAAGTTGAGAAGTTTTTAATGCCTAATGAACCGCCGGTTCAACTTTCGCTTAATTTAATTCAGGAGTATTTTGATAGATGAAATAAGCTGCGGGACGAGTTTACACCAGTAGCAAAACAGGCATTAATACAGCTTCGTAGTGAGTTACATTAGTTGCGATTGCAAGGGGTTAGGCAAGATTGTTAATAATTAATACCATATTTCTAAGGTTATGAAATCAACAAGACAAAGGCTTACTCATTTGATTAAAAAAATTAATGATTTGATCCCTGATGGACCTGATATTTTTGAATTTCCCGGTATTTCAAAACAACTTATTGTTGATTCATTGAATGAAAGCTATGATTTTTTAGGATATCTTGAAAATTTTAATGACAAGTTTGAAACCATTTTTCTTAAACGAAAATTATCAGATTACATACACTCTGCCCATGAATTATTAGATTCTCTTGAGGATAAAAATAATTTTAACAAATTTCTCGATATCATATTCAAGATTCATTCAAAAATTAAAGAAACCTTTATTGCAGTTGCTAAAGAACCGATTAGAACAGAATCTGAAATTAAAAAAGCTAAAGAGGAGCTTGAAATTTTAACCACAAATATAGAAGACATTCGTTTAGTTGTTACTGAAATAGAGAAACATCGGACTTCTTCAGATGAATTTGTAAGTGATCTTCAGCAGCGACAATTGTCATCGATTGAAAACTCCAAAATAATAGATACGTTTCTTGCAGAAATTCAAGAGAGCAAGGACAATCTTGACGAAACAGAATCTGAAATTATTTCATGGAAAGAGCGAATCAAAATCATAAACGAGGATATAGCATTAAAAAGCAAGAAGGTTGAAGATCTTACAACAAGTGTTGACCTTATAAATGATAGATGTTCGAGTAACCTGGTGGCAATTAAAGATTTTCTCGAAAAGCAAGCTAAAATAAATAAGCAAAATGAAGATCAGCAAGAAGAAATTAGAAAAACTATTGAAGATTCCAATCGATTAGGAATGGCAGGTTCATTTAAAAAACGTAAAGATGAATTGACTTGGCCATTGAGATTTTGGACTTTCGCCACCATCATAACCTTATTAGGATTAATAGCCGTTGCATTCTACATTTTAGCTCCCATGTTGAAAGGAAACTTTGAGCTAAAAGCGCTCTATGTTAAAATTCCCATTTTTGCATCATGTGTATGGCTTGGATGGTTTTGCGCTAAACAATATGGTTTTACCATTCGAATACGCGAAGACTATGCATTCAAGTATGCTGTTTCTATGGCATTTGAGGGTTATAAGAACGAAACTAAAGAAATTGATGAGGAACACTACTGTCCGGTTGTTGATTTTTGAAAACGTTGTAACTTGTTAATATACAATAAATAAACCATCGTTCTTTGATTTTTTGATTTGAAATTCATCCGATCTTTGCCAAAAAGGAGGTCCGATGAATTCAGGTAAAACAGTTTTTGCCCAGTTGATGTCATTTCTACCATGGTACGAATTTGATAAGGGCGTTCAGCGATACAATGGCAACTATAAGGTTCAGCACTTTAATTGTCGCCAGCAGTTGATGGTAATGATGTTTGCACAGATGACCAACAAAGAAAGCCTGCGTGATATTGAAGCCTGTCTGAATGCTATTCCTGAAAAGCTCTACCATGCTGGCTTTCGTAGCTTAATCAAGAGGTCAACCTTGGCTGACGCAAATGAAAGCAGGGACTGGCGGATCTTTGCTGACTTTGCCCAAGTTCTGATTCCCGAAGCACGGGCGCTGTACAAGACGGATAACAATTTTAATGTTGACATCGACAACATGGCTTATGCGCTCGATAGTACCAGCATTGAATTGTGTCTGAGTCTTTTTCCATGGGCGAAGTTCCGGAAACATAAAGGTGCCGTCAAAGCGCATACGCTGATTGATCTGAGAGGATCGATACCAACCTTCATCAAACTCACTGACGGCCTCTGTCATGATGTCAATGTGCTGGATGATCTGGAATATGAGCCGGGGGCCTTTTATGTCATGGATCGTGGTTATGTCGCTTACAAACGATTATTTCGGATTCACAAGGATGGGGCCTTTTTTGTAACCAGAGCAAAACGAGGAATGGATTTTGAGCGACTGAGTTCTCGAAAGGTCAATAAAAACAAGGGATTGATTTGTGATCAGACCATTCGTTTACTTGGTTTTTACCCATCCAAAGACTATCTGGATACTTTGCGAAGAATTAAATTTCACGATGAATTAACGTCAAAGACCTTGGTATTCCTGACAAACAGCAGTAGAGCTAAGGCAATAATTATAACACAACTTTACAAAGAACGATGGAAAATAGAATTATTTTTTAAATGGATAAAACAGAATTTGCGAATTAAAGTGTTTTACGGGACAAGCAGGAATGCAGTGTATCTGCAGATATGGATAGCAGTCTGTGTATACCTCCTTCTTGCCATAATAAAAGCGAAATTAAATCTGAAAATAAGCTTACAAACGATGTCACAAGTTTTTGCATTTGGAATTTTTGAGAAAACCCAGATAAATCAACTGTTTGATAGAACGGATTTGAACAAGTTAACTCAAGATTTTTCTAACCAATTGATTTTGTTTGAGTAATAACCGGACAGTAGTG
>JALNWE010000098.1 GCA_023231065.1 Bacteroidales bacterium | reverse complement strand
CTCGACCTCGACATCATGAATTTTGTCCGGAAAAAATTGTCCCCACTGGCCATGCCACAGGAGATCGAATTTATCGACAGCCTCCCTAAGACCCGCAGTGGTAAGATCATGCGCCGGATCCTGCATGCCAAAGAATGGGGAGAAGAGATCGGTGACACATCGACGCTGGAGAATGACTGAGCTGAAAGATCTAAAAATTTGAGCTTTGATTTTTGTTTTTTCTTATATTTCCAAACCGAATCCCTTTTGAAAAACCTCAATAATCAATAACCCATAAACGATAGGAGAAAAAATCCATGGATGAAATGAAAGATGTTATTAAAAATTATGTCATCAAAGAATATGTGGAAGATGACACCGATGTAACGTATGATACCCCATTGATCTCAGGAGGTATTGTCGATAGTTTTTCAATGGTTTCTTTAAAACGGTTCCTCGAGAATAAATATCAAATTGCAATCCCGGACGATAAAGCAACACCGGAAGCGTTTGACTCGGTGAACAAAATCTGCTTACTGGTTAACGAATATCTAAAATAAGGAGGGCCCCATGGCTTTTACAGAAAAAACACGCGGAATATATGCAGACATCCTTACCGGATTGAAAACTGCCGGATTGTTCAAACAGGAAAGGTTCATCCATTCAGCACAGGCTGCCGATATTGAGGTGGAATTCCCCACCGGCGCACCCCTGAAAAAAGTGATCAATATTTGTGCTAATAACTACCTTGGCATGTCGAGCCATCCGGAGGTTGTAAAGGCAGCGCATGCCGGTCTTGATTCGCATGGATATGGTATGTCTTCTGTTCGCTTTATTTGCGGGACACAGGATATTCACAGGACCCTGGAAAGCATGGTCACTAAGTTTTTGGGTACGGAAGATACGATCCTTTTTCCATCTTGTATGGACGCCAATGGCGGCGTGTTCGAAGCCGTTCTCACCAAAGATGATGTGATGATCTCCGATCGTCTGGTGCATGCCTCCATCATCGACGGTATCCGCTTGTGCAGCGCCATGCACGACACCTTCAAACATTCCGATATGGAGCATCTGGAGGAAAAACTGCAACTTCACAACGACAAGCGGCTCAAAATGGTGATCACCGACGGTGTTTTCTCGATGGATGGCGATACTGCCAAACTTGACGCAATGGTTGAGCTTTGTGAAAAATATAATGCCCTTTTATTTGTTGACGATTCGCATGCCAGTGGATTTATCGGCAAAACGGGCCGCGGGACCCATGAAAAATATGGAGTCATGGGGAAAATTGATATCATCACCACCACCTTCGGAAAAGGGTTGGGAGGCGCCTCCGGCGGATGTGTTTCCGGACGCAGGGAGTTAGTAGAAATGTGCCGTCAGAAAGCCCGTCCATATCTTTTCTCCAATACCATTGCCCCCCCGGTAGTTGCCGGTGTGATCAAGGTCCTGGAGATCCTTTCAGCTTCCACCGATCGCCGCGATAAACTGGAGCACAACACGGAATTCTGGCGCAAGGGACTGATCGATGCCGGATTGATCATCAAGGCAGGAGATACCCCGATCGTTCCGGTTATGCTTTTCAATGCAAAGCTGGCACAAGATGTTTCGCGCGACCTTTATGAAGAAGGTATTTATGCCATCGGCTTTTTCTTTCCCGTGGTTTCACAAGGCCAGGCCCGGATCCGTACCCAGATTTCAGCCGGACATGAGATCCACCATCTCGAAAAAGCCCTCGACGCTTTTAAAAAGGTCGGTAGGAAATATGATATTCTGGGCAAGAGCAAACAGGAGATCATCGAACGATATGGAATGTAAGGTTTCAGCCTCATCGTGAAATCAATGGAAAAGACTGGATAATCAAACCACACAAAAAACCAAATCCCATGAAATCCCTGATCAAAACAACCCTTATTTTTTTTATTTTCATTTTTCACTTTTCACTTTTCACTTCTTATGGCCAGTCTTCTGTTAAGCCGTACAACGAAAACCAGGATGCCAGGGCCGAACTGAAAAAGGCGATTGTTCAGGCACAGCAGGAAAACAAACACATTTTGGTCCAGTTTGGCGGTAACTGGTGTTCTTGGTGTATGCGCTTTCACGCCTTGGTAAATGGCGTACCGCGCGTCGATTCCCTGATGAAGGGGAATTATATTTATTTTTTATTAAATGTTCCCCAGAATAAGGAAAAACGGGATTATGCCCTTTTTCAGGAATTCGGATATCCCAACCGTTTTGGCTATCCTGTCTTCGTTATTCTTGATAAAAACGGTAAACGGCTCAATACTCAGGATTCCGATGCTTTTGAATACATGAATCCCAATGTAAAAGGCTATGATACCACTAAGGTCGTCCGGTTTCTGACGATGTGGGCCCCTAAAGCATTGGATCCGGCAACTTATCAAAAGAAATAATAAGCGCCCATTTTCCTTAATTTCTTCTGATGAATATCCACAAGCTCAATTCCATATTCAACCCTCAACGCATAGCTTTGGTGGGTATTTCGTCCAATCCCAACAGTGTTAGTGGCAAAGTGTTGATCAACCTGGTCAGCGGGGGCTTCCGCGGTGTGGTTTATCCCGTGAACCCGGAAAATGAAGCAGTCATGGGGATTTCCTGTTATCCTGATGTAAAGGGCCTGCCTAAGGTTCCTGATTTGGCCATTATTTGCACGCCTGCTGAAAAAGTACCGGGAGTTGTAAATGAATGCGGTGAAGCCGGGATCCGGGGTGTGATCATTATCTCTGCGGGATTCAGGGAAACGGGGGAGGGCGGGAAAAAACTCGAAGATGAAATTAAATTGATCATCCGGAAATATGAAGGGATGCGGGTGATCGGGCCCAATTGCCTTGGGATCATTGTTCCGGCGTTGAAACTTAACGCCAGTTTTGCGGCGGCCATGCCTGGTGACGGGCATATTGCCTTTATTTCGCAATCCGGCGCACTTTGTACTTCCATCCTTGACTGGGCCATTGAAGGTAAGATTGGTTTCTCGCAGTTTGTTTCCATCGGGAACAGTATTGATGTGGAATTTGGCGATTTGATCGATTATTTTGGCGAAGATGAAAATACCAAATACATTATCCTGTATATTGAGTCGATCGGAAATCCACGGAAATTTATGACGGCAGCGCGGGCTTTTGCCCGGAAAAAGCCCATTATCGTTTACAAGGCTGGTCGTTTTCCCGAATCGGCCCAGGTGGCTGCTTCCCACACCGGGGCCATGGCATCGGAAGATGCCGTGTATGATGCGGCTTTCCGGCGGGCCGGACTGGCCAGGTTATATGAAATCGGTGACATATTCAGTGTGGCCGAACTGATAGGGCGGAATAAATTTCCGCAGGGATCGCGATTAGGGATTATCACCAATGCCGGAGGTCCCGGTGTGATGGCTACCGATGCCTTGATAGCCGCCAACGGGATGTTGGCTGAATTGTCGCCCGGCACTTTGGCAAAATTGAATGAAAACCTACCCGAATATTGGTCCCACAGGAATCCTGTCGATGTGTTGGGCGATGCGCGGGCAAAACGCATTGCCAGGGCAACCCAGATCGTGCTTGACGATCCGGAGGTGGATGCTGTTCTGGTCATCCTGACCCCTCAGGCCATGACCAATCCGAATGCTACCGCCAAAGAGATCAGCGCCCTGGCAGCCGGGACCCACAAACCCATCCTGGCTGCCTGGTTAGGCGGACAAAGTATGCACGAGGCAGATGATATTCTGGTCGAAAACGGGATCCCTTCCTATAAGACGCCGGAACAGGCCATCCGGGCATTCATGACCTTGGTTTCCTACAACCGGAACCTGAAAACACTCTATGAAACACCCAGGGATGTACCGGTAGAATTTTCTGTTGACCGCAACAAGCTGAGAAAGGAATTCATCAAGGCGCTTAATGGAAAAGAATCTGTTTTATCCGAAGATATTTCCAAGTTCATTATCGAATCTTACGGAATCCCCACCACCCGTCCCATTGTTGCAGCTGATGCTGAAGATGCAGTGAATATTGCGCATCAGATCGGTTATCCCGTCGTCATGAAGATCTTTTCACCTGATATCACGCATAAAACTGATGTCGGCGGGGTTATGTTGAACCTGATCGATGACCAGCAGGTACGCAATGCCTTTGCACAGATTATTTCCGGCGTACGGCAGCGCGTTCCTGAAGCGCATATTGAGGGCGTTGCTTTGCAGAAAATGGTCTCGGTGAAAGACCCGGTTGAACTGATACTTGGGATCAAGAAAGACAGTGTTTTCGGAACCGTTCTCATGGTGGGGATGGGCGGGACCAGCGCCGAGCTTTTCGGAGATAAAGCCCTGGGATTTCCTCCCCTCAACGAGCGATTAGCGCTGCACATGCTCGAATCATTGAAAATTTATCCGCTACTGAAAGGATACCGCGGGGCCAAACCCAAAAACATAGAGGGGCTGATACAGGTTTTAATCCGGTTATCTTATCTGGCTGCCGATTACCCCGAGATCAGCGAACTTGACATCAACCCTTTGCTGGTTACGGCCAGGGAAGTCATCGCCCTGGATGCCCGCGTTGTTCTGGACCAGCCAATTCAAGAAGGGCCTCCCGATTACCATCACCTGGCGCTCCATCCTTATCCCGAGAAATATGTCCGGAAAACCCAGTTACAGGATGGCACAAACGTGACCCTTCGCCCTATCAAACCTGAGGATGAACCTTTGTGGCTGGAAATGCTTGGATCCTGTTCCAAAGAATCTTTATACAGCCGCTTCCGCTATTTTTTCCATTGGGAATCCCATGAAATTGCTACCCGGTACTGCTACATCGATTATGACCGCGAAATAGCCATTGTAGCTGAAATATGTGAGGGTAACCGCAAAAAGTTGATTGGTATCGGCCGTCTTATAGCCGATCCCGATCGCGAAAGTGTGGAATATGCTATCCTCATAGCCGATGCCTGGCAACAGAAAGACCTGGGAAATATCATTACCGATTTTTGCCTGGATATTGCCGCCTCCTGGAAATTGAAAAAGATCATTGCCCAAACCACGACCGACAATAACCGGATGATCGCCGTCTTCCGGAAACGCGGTTTTAAAGTGCAGATCAACAACCAGGATGCCACGGTGGATGTAATCAAATACCTATAAGGACAAATATCATGCGAATTTCTTCCGGACTTCGCGGAGCATCACTTCCGTCATTTTTGCAAGGTCGTACTTGTAATTTAATCCCCAGTCTTTTTTAGCTACTTCATCGTTGATGCGGGCTGGCCAGGAGTCGGCAATGGCCTGACGGAAATCGGGTTTGTAAGTGATTTCGAAATCAGGGATGTGTTTTTTGATCTCATCGGCGAGTTCTTTTGGGGTAAAGCTGATCCCCGCTATGTTATAACTCGAATGCAGTGATAATTTTGATGAACCAGCTTCCATAACATCAATGGTCGCCTTGATGGCATCGGGCATGAACATCATCGGAAGGGCGGAATCAGGACCAAGGAAACATTCGTATTTCTTATGTTTGATGGCTTCATAGAAAATTTCCACGGCATAATCGGTGGTACCGCCACCTGCTTCCGTTTTATAACTGATAAGTCCCGGGTAACGGACGCTTCGGGTTTCCACTCCGTATTTGTTGAAATAGTATTCTATCCACCGTTCACCGGCCAGTTTGCTGATGCCGTAAACGGTATTGGGTTCCATGACGGTTTTTTGCGGGGTATCGAACCGTGGCGTGGTCGGCCCGAATACCGCGATGGAGCTGGGCCAGAAGACCTTTTTCAGTTTCAGTTCGCGGGCCGATTCCAGCACATTCATCAGGCTGCGCATATTGATATCCCAGGAAGCCAACGGACGTTTCTCGGCATTACCCGAAAGGATGGCGGCCAGATGATAGATCTGGGTTATCTTTTCGTGTTCCAGGATCAACTGTAGTTTAGAAGCATCCAGCACATCGAGGATCTCAAAAGGGCCGGCCCCGGTGATCTCGGCCGAAGCAGGACGGATATCCGTAGCAATAACATTGTTGTTTCCGTAAATTTTTCGTAGTTCAAGTGTGAGTTCCGACCCGATTTGTCCGGAACATCCGATTACCAATATTTTTTCCATCATCTGATTGTTAAAATTTGCATACAAAAATAGTAAGAATTGGCATTAATGAAGGATATATTAAAGTAGCCCTGACATAAAAAAACAGTTATCTCTGCTTTATCTTCAGCAGGCTTACCCCATGCGAAGGAATATCTGTAACGAGGATTTTCCCGGTTGTTTCCAGGGTTTTCTGACGCCATAGATCGCGGACCTGGCCACCTGGCTTAATCCCTGCTTTTTCCAGGTCCAGTGAATATTTGACCGTATTTTTTCCCAGGTTAAAAATCCCAACAGCCTTTGCGCCATCTGAAAGATCCTTGACCCAAACCTGAATGTCCCCTTCTTTGATCACAGGTACAGCTTGCTTTCCCAAAGGATCCTGATCAAGGGCGATCACTTCATCGTTAGCGAGAAGGTTCAGCGTGAATGCGTCAAGCCGTTCAAGATCACAACCAATTAGCAGTGGGGCAGAAAGCATACACCAGAGGGAAATATGGGTGTACTGCTCATCGGGAGTTAACCGGGTCGGGTGAAGACTTGGTCCCCATCCCACCCATCCAACAATGAGCATATCAGGATCATTCCAGTTTCCTGGTTTGGCAAAAGGAGCATTTCCGACCTGGCTGAAGCCGATCTCCCTGAGACTTTCCCAGGTATCGGTAATATCTTCAGTGGTACGCCAGAGATTTCCTCCAACCTCATCGCCCCATTGCCATACCTTGCTCATGCCATACTGGCACAGGCTGTAAACGATGTCCCTGTCAATAGTATTCAGCGCGCCACGCATCGCGAAATATGGTTTTTTACGTTCGGCCAACGAAGTATCTTTCGCGATCTGTTCATAAGAGCACCAGTCGTATTTCAGGTAATCGATACCCCATGAAGCGAACGAGTGTGCATCCTGGATTTCATGCTGGTAGCTGGCAGTATATCCACCACAGGTGAGTGGGCCTGGTGAACTGTAAATCCCGAATTTCAATCCAAATTTATGGATACTATCGCCCAACCGCTTCATATCCGGGAATTTGTCGTTGGTCAGAATATTTCCTGCCGTATCCCTTTTTGGATTTTTATCACCGGGGATCTCCCAGCCATCGTCGATATTCACATAAGTCCAGCCATGGTTTGCCAACCCCTTTTCACGATACGTACGGGCGCTTGATATCACTTTTTGCTCATCCACTGCCAATCCCCAGCAGTTCCAGCTATTCCATCCCATGGGCGGCGTCAGGCAGATCCGGTCGCCGATGGATATTGTAAGTTCACGCGTGAATTCGCCTTTGCTGTTTTTTGCTTTCAGGGTTACCTGATAATTTCCTTTTATACTGACCTTACCGGAGATGATACCGGTCTGTTTGTCGAGTATTAATCCTTCCGGAAGGTTGATGGCTTCAAAAGCCATGGGCCGTAAACCGGTAGCCGGGACCGCGTAAAGAAAAGGTTTTCCGGGCCGCGCGGCAGTAACCGATGGGCCATTGATCCGGGGTTTGTCAGGTGGTGTGGGAGTGGTGATATAAGGCGTTTCATCACTGACCGATACAGTTTCGCCTGTATCCTGAAATTCAAAGCGATAAGTGATCAACACCGATTGATCGATTTGTTTCAGTTCCACCGTGGATTCTTTCCTTTCGCCAGGATCCAGATTGACCTTTTCATCTTTTGTAAAAACAGTCTGGCCTGTCAGTTTATTTACTGCAATCATCCTGAATATGCCATTCAAATGATAAAAAACAGAATTGTTTTTCAGTCCCACGACCTTCTGTAATTTTCCCTGTGAAAAAACATAAGGGGCCAGGTTATTTTCGATCGCTAAATAATCTCCCAGACATGTCATCATGATCGACTGATCGCCGGTGTACATGCCACCCTGTCCTCCCTGGTCAAATACCCTCACAGCGATCGCGTTTTCCTGATCCCAGTGGATCCGGGGATCGTTCACGGCCAGGGTATAGGGCCGCTTTTTATCCCAGAAATTCATCGGAGCCTGGATAAAAGCGCTATCCTTTGCCATTTCGGGGGTTGCATTGTTGCCATTAATACCAAAGAGTTGCCCATTCAGAAATGCCTGATCGTAATTGTTGATTTTGCCCAGATAGATACGAAGACTGTCCTTCAGTGACGCGTTACTTTTCAACGCGGAAGGGATCACCACTTTGACGCGGAACCATGCATAGCCGTCATAGGGATCATATCCCTGCGATTCCCAGATTTTATCCACGGCGATGGTTTTCCAGGCAGAATCATCGTAACCCGGCGATGCATAAACGGGGTTGTCACCCTGGATGAATTTCCAGGGGAGGTTCAGGTTGATTTGTTTTTGGGCGAAAGCGGAATCCAATATAAAGGCCAGAAAGCTAAATAATAAAGGAATGAGTATTTTTTTCATGAGTGAATGGTTAGCCAGCTCCGAAAAGTCAAATAAATATAAAACAGCTATCAATTTTCAGAAAGTAAACGACGAACCTCAAGGTTCACTTTCCGGATCCTTTCCAGGTCGGGTTTGATCACCTTACGGTCATAAGTCATTAACCCGTTCACCTCTATTTCCACATCGGTGGTTTGCGTGTAAATGGCTGCTGAAAAACCTGAAAGAACAAGTTTTTTAAGTTTCTTTGCCAGTTCAATATAGGCATTGGTAAGCTCTTCAGTATTTTTATATTCCACATAACCCCAGTTCCGGTCTTCGACCCAAAGATGTCCG
>JALNWE010000097.1 GCA_023231065.1 Bacteroidales bacterium | reverse complement strand
GAAATAATATCTTCTTTTTTGTCGATGTGGCCCAGGCAACCTTTCAGATGTGCCGGTTCACCACGGGCATATAGATCTGAAACAATCAAACGGCCATTTGTTTTTAAAACGCGGTTACATTCCTTTAATACACTGTCCTGATCGTCCATCAACGAAAAACTACATTCCATGAACACTCCGTCCATTGAATCAACAGCAAATGGTATTTTTTCGGCTGAGGCTTTGATCAGGTTATTTTGCACATCGGCCAGCTCCAGGTTTTTATCGATCCCATAAGCTTCGAACCCGTATTTTTGTATCAAATAATCAACCGTCGCCCCGGATCCACAACCCAGATCAAGAATTTTCACTCCGGTCGGAAACATGCAGAAACCGAGAGCTCTGTTTGTTATGATATAGCCTCCGGGACGATGTATCATACTTAGTGTATTCATCATGGTGACCATCCTGAAAGATAATATGCGCAAAAAGGGACAAACCGTCCTTTGTCATAAACATGAAGACTGCAATTCCTGAGGCGGGAGAAATCGACATTGCCCGCGTCCTGAAATGCCATTGCCGTCACCGTGAACCCATAAAATTTTATTCGATTGAGGAACACCTCCATATCGCGAACATCGCCACAACGCGAACCTTCGCCAATCGGATGTACCGGCGGTCTTAGCCATCGCCTTGCTACAAACTCCCGGTTCTTTTCAGCAGCGGAAGAACCGCAACAGCATTTACGCTCCGATTTTCCACGTTTTAGAAGCGGGACCAGCTTATTCTGATCAACAAGAAAATCTCCATGGAAGCCGCATAAGGGATGGTCGCATGCAGATGGAAGCAAATCATCTGTTTTGATGATTCCATCGGTTTGCCTGGCAATTTCACATATCAGTTCGTCAAGCGTGATACGCTCATTGTCTTTAGGGTTTTCAGGTATACGGCCGATATAGGCCACCGGCTGAAAATGTACCCCGCGAATATCAGGCATCCCGGAGATCGCAAATCGAAGTATTTCTCCAATATTATACATGTTGACATCACGAACAATCGTTGGAACAAGTGTAACGCCAATATTGTACGCTGAACAATTTTCTATTGCTTTCCTTTTTTTTTCCAGAAGCGGTCTGTCGCGCAGGTTTTCGTATATTGAATCTTCAGTACCATCAAACTGCATGAATACGAATGATAGCCCTGCTTCGGAAAGCGCTCTCATATATTCTTTGTCATCACCCAAACGGATTCCGTTAGAGTTGAGTTGAACGTACTTAGCCCCCGCTTCTTTAGCAGCTTTGATGATTTCAGGGAGGTCATCGCGCATGGTTGGTTCGCCGCCGCTCAACTGCACCAAGGTTTTACCTTTTTCAATGAATTTACTAAGCGATTCACGGATTTCATGAATAGTGGGGTCATCGCTGCCATTTCTATTACCTGCTAAACAAAAACGGCAACTGAGATTGCAGCAATTAGTCACATTGAGAAGAACACAGCAGGTTTTCTGAAGATGATCATGACACAGCCCGCAACCGTCGGGACATTGGGGGTTGCCAAGAGCTGTTTTATCCGCATCGCCGATCCATTCGCGCATATCGATAAGCCCGCGCCAGATCACCGTTTGATACGTACCATGTTCTTTGCAGGTTTTCCTGAGGAAAACTTCAGCACCAACCTGTACCCGTTCTGCAGCGACGCGCTTCATGCAGACCGGACATACGCTCCATGTCTTATAAAGAACATTGCGGTCATCCATTTTATTTATCCTCCAACTGCATCTCAACTTCTGATATGCGGTTTTTCACAAGTTCTTCGGAAATAAACACCTGGCCACATTCCGGACATCTTGGCACTTCGGTAAAAAAACTGTGTCCGAGATAGGTGAAATCAGTCTTTTTAAGCTCCAATTCCCGTTGGCATTGATAGCAGATCAGTTTCCTTATTTTCGACATATTACGTCTCCTCAATTTTCATGCGGTGGCCGTATGCGTTTATAAGCTCAATTCCAAAATCCTGTTTAACCCTGTATTCCACCCAGTAGGTCATATTCCCGATTTGTATATGTCCGGAGAATGTTCCCGCTTCAGGATCAAACAGTTTTCTTCCGCTTTGCTCACAGTTTTCGATTACGGTATAAATATCTGATTCTATAATCAACTCCTTATTGAGCTTTTTTTTAAGTTCCTGTGAAATGAAAAGTTCTTTTCCGGGATTTTTCATGATGCTTGTCTCCTTCCAAAACTCTTTTATTACCTGATGTTTAAGTCGCAAACGGTTATATCTTCGCTCCGAAACAGTTGGTGATACGCGGTTTTCATCTCCCAAATCAAATAAAATATCGAGTATATGCCAGGTTTGTTTTCCTGCTGCTGCAAAGATATCACGGCAGTTTGCGCAATAGGTGATATACGGATTGTTGTTTTGCTCAATTCCTGTTTTTACCAGGTTGTCTGCGTAAGGGGGATAGGTTATTGCCACCTGGCCGCCATAACTACAGCACTGTGCAAGATTTCCTTCCATGGGCAGGGGTTCAAGATGGAAACCAGCGCCAATTGCCATTTCTCGTATTGTTTTATGGAGATCGGATTCATAGCGGCTCGTACAAGGATCGAATACTGAGACGATTTTTTCTTTAAATTTTCTTGCAGGAACAATTCCTTTTGCAGCCATAACGTTGTAAAGGAAGTCACTTTCTATTTCGGGCAGATACCGCTGAAACATTTGTTTACATGTGGAACATGCAAAGATGGCTTTCGGATTCCCGAGTTTGATAAAGTCCGTTTTAATCTGAGCAAGCGCTTTATCATGAATTGCTTCATCACCTGCCCAGTGGGCAGGCGCGCCGCAACAACTGAGCATCAATGCCGTGTCGGGGAAGCGCTCAATTAAAAATTGATAGCTCTTGATTACATATTGCGGATCGGATGCCCCCAATTGACAGCCGGGAAAGAAAACATATCTGCTTTTATCATATCCCCTCGGTAACCTTGCAAGGGCGGCCTCATGGTTTGAAAAATCCATATCCCTTAAATAGAATTCGTGGAAAGCCCAGGGCATGGCACCTTGATCATGCATTGTTCGGTGGCTCTGCAGGAGAAACTCGCCAACATCAATATTCTTGGGACAAACTTCTTTACACAATCCGCAATGGTTGCAAGTAGAGATGAGCCGTGTGGCGACTGTTCCGTTGCCGTCGAGTGTCATAGGTTTAATGGTTACCTCCACTTCTTCAGCAATCCGCTTAGGAAACTTCCTGAAATAATTCATGAGCGGAGAATAACGGATACAGGCATTGCATGCGCATTTGAGGCAACGTTTCGCTTCGGCCAGCGCTTCATCTTTTGTAAAAGCATTACCATTGGCCGGCAATACAGTGTTGCACGAAATAATCTGTAATCCCTCGCGGAGCAATTTTGTACCGCTGGGTCCTTCGGGCCGAGTCATGATACCGGTTTTGACATACTTTTCAATTGCCGCCGCAGTATTTAACCCTTGAGCGATTGCATACATGGTATCGGCTCCGGTGAGCGAACCGCCCATAAACACACCATCTTTTCCCGAGGCAGCCCCTAAGTCATTACCGCCTTTACCGGTTGCCACATAAAAAGCATCATATTCCAGGTTGCCAATATCTGAAATATCTGTATTGAAATTAAGTGTATAACGCTCGTACTTGAATTGCCGTTCAATATCCTTAAGAAATAATTCCGGTGAAAGTAATTTGTACAGATGTCCGCCAATGCAGTCAGATTTCTCAAAAACAGTGACGTTGTATTTTTTTGTAGTAAGTCGCAAAGCACAAGCCAGTCCGCTGATCCCGGCACCAATGATAGCAATTTTTTTATCCTTTGGCGGCATATTATATTGCTCGGGATCTTTATTACGCGCAAAATCAACCGATGCTTTTTCAAGCAGTTGCATCGAAATGGCACCTCCGGAATCTTTCATCGCGCAGACTTGCTTGCAAGGTTCACCACATAATGCTGTAACGATGCCTGGGAAACCTACAGCATACTGGAATGTTTTGTAGGCCACGCTCAATCTTCCCTGCTGAACTTTTCCAATGAAATCGCGGACATCAAGATTAAACGGGCATTCAACTGAACAAAATGCCGGTTCATTCTGTAAACATTCAGCAACCAACCCATTCGCGAGTTCCATAAATAAGGTCCGTTAGAAGAATCGCTCTCCTTCTGCGACACCCAGTGGTTTAAAGAAGTCGATGCCGCCGTAAGGGACAGGATTGGCCTTGATATATTCAAGATCATCATACAAATCAGACCCAAGGAAATACTTCTTCGGTGGCATGATTTTACCACCAGCTGCGAGAATGTCGAGACCTGCTTTGATTTTTTCTTTGGTTGCAGGGATTTCGTATATCCTTACGCCACAGGCATTGTAAATGGCGTTGATAACAGCCATGTGGCCTGATGCCTGAAATGCTTCGGAAGCTCCTGATGAGCCGAAAGCACCATTGGCATCATGGTTTCCGAGATGGATAAGGGTGATGTTGTCAGGAATATCCTTGATGTAAGGAACACCGCTTGTAGCAATGTTGGTATGTTTTGTTACATCTTCGTAATCTTCGGAGAGCGCAAAGCCAATGCTGTGCGAGATTCCGCCATAGGCCTGACCGTTTACGGCATCGATGTTTCCAACTTTACCCACTTCATCCACGCAAACGAAGCCAATACAGGTTGCTTTTCCTGTTTTTGTATCAACGGTAACTTCAGCCATATTCAATGCATAAGTAAATGCCGGCGTAGGATCTCCGATACCCGTATTCGGGTCAAGACGGCTCAGTCCTTCGGTTACCATGGTCATATATTTTCCTTCATATTTTGTCGGGATCTTCTCTTGTTGCATTTCTTTATATGTTCTGAATGAGCCGTCAGGTTTTTTCATGGCGTTCATCAGCTTTTCTGCAGCAATGATGGTAGCGCCACCATTCATATAATGTGACCGGCTACCAGCCGACATTCCACTGTCGGGACAAAATTTAGTATCGCTCTGAACGAGTTTGATCTGTTCCGGAGTTAGTTTCAACGGTTTCAGCGCTTCGAGAGTCACCATGAGTGATCCGATATCGCCGCCCTGACCGAGTTCCTGCCAGGTGTCATATTTCGTTATCGTGTTATCCGGATTAAGCTCCAGATAAACTGTTGCACTGTCTGTGGCCCCTTCGGTCACATTGAATCCGCCCCAGGCAAGGCCTACACCGCGACGAAGTTCAGGAGTGTCATTTTTCTTTGCTTCTTTGACAGCTTTTTCATAGAAAGGTTTCATTTTAAGCATCATCTCCTCCATCGGATACTGTCTGAATTTACGGCTGTTGATGTTGGTTTCGCCGTTACGGGCAATATTTCTCCAGCGGAATTCGAATGGGTCGATTCCAGCTTTTTCGGCTAACATATCCATAAGCGCTTCACTCATCGTATATGCCTGAGGCGAGCCGTAGCTGCGGTATGCAGTACCGAAATTGTGATTGGTGGTAGCTATGCGCGAAAGTCCGGCCACATTGGGGATATGATAAGGAAAAAAAGCAAAGCGTACCTGCTTTGTTATTACATCATCACCGCCAAAGGAGTATGCGCCCTGATCCATTCCAAATTCGAATTCGGCGGCAGTTAGTTTACCATTCTTATCGCAGGCAACGCGTCCGTTTGAATGACAGGGACGACGTTTTCCCGAGAAATGATGATGTTCTTCGTAGGTCATGGATAGCGCAACCGGTTTTTTAACAACCAATGCAGCCGCGGCGGCAAGGCAGATATCTCCCGCGTGGGTTGACCATCCGAAGCTGGCTCCTGTAGGGTTCATGATGATGCGGACCTTATTTTTAGGAATGCCCAACGAATTGCCAATTCGGCCGATGGATGAATAAACACCCTGTGATTTGCAATGGACAGCCAAACAGCCGTCTTCGTCAAGATATGCCTGAATCGCATCGCCTTCGATGGAAAGATGTGGCTCGCGTGAGGAAAAAAAGCTGCCTTCGGCGCTGAATTCTGCTTTGTTAATCATTTCGGCCACTTTTACCGGCTCATCAAGCCCAACCCCTTTCAAAACGGGCTGCATGGCAAAAACATTCGGCGACTCTTCGTGAATGTTCATTGCATCGGGCATACAAGCATCAAGATAGCTTAGGTATTCCGGAAGTTTTTCGATTTCCACTTTCACTTTTGCGGCGGCTTCGCGTGCATGGTCCTTTGTGTCGGCCACCACCAGCGCTACCGTATCGCCATATCGGTAAATCTTATCATCACACAAAACCTTGCGGCTCGGCACCATCACTTTTGAACGTTCATGAAAATGACCTTCGGCCATAAGATTGGTCCCGCCAATATTCAGAATATCCTGAGCTGTAACAACTTTAACTACACCCGGCATTTTTTCAGCTTCCGAGAAATCAATCCTGAGAATTTTGGCATGATGTGCAACTTTCGGCTGCACCATTACTACTTTTAATGTTTCAGCCGGCATCTTGAGTTCCTGATCATCGCCATAATCGGCAAGACCGCAAACTTTTGCCAGAGCGGTAGGGCGGACAACAGGTTTGCCATAATATTCGCCGTCAGTAGGATTCTTGAAAGAAATATCTTCAATGGATGCTTCTCCGCGCATTACCTTTGCAGCAGCCATGACGGCATCAACTATCTGTTTGTACCCGGTGCAACGACAAACGTTACGGGTTTTCTGGAACCAATCGCGAACATCTTCACGGGTAGGATTCACATTTTCTTTTAATAATGCATAAGTTGAAACAATAAATCCCGGTACGCAAAAGCCGCACTGTACAGCGCCCAAGTTCATCCAGGCTACCTGAATGGGATGAAGGTTTGTAGGCGTACCGATGCCTTCAATCGTTAACACCTGGCTATATTCATCCACTTTACTGATTTTTTTCGTACAGGCGCGAACCAGTTTACCATTCAAGATGACCGTACAGGAGCCACAAACGCCCTTGTTGCAGCCTACTTTAGTTCCGGTCAAACCCATACGACGGACCACGTCGGCCAGGGTATCTTTTGCCGGGTTACAGATTAACATGCGGTTTGCTCCATTGATGTTGAGCCACATTTTCCTTAAATTCATAACATTCCTCCAATACGTATTTATAAAGTTAATAAACCAATTTATAATTCTTCTTCAAGAAATGAAACCACCGTTTCAAACAATTTTGGACAGGTATTGTAAAAATGGGGGAGCATTGCCTTGAGGTCAGCTCCGCTTAAATTGGTCCTGTCAAAGCCAACAAGCTCATTGCAAAGGCTCGTCCCATGCACCCGCTCGAATGTTCCGATGATCTCACGTACTTTATCGCGGCATCGTTTTGTGGTCTCAGGATCTGTAACTTCAGCAGTGCCGTATTTAAGCCCGATAACCATCATGGCACCCGTAAGCGCGCCACAGGTTCTCCCATATCCGCCAAGGCCTCCCCCGAAGGGACAGGCAATTTTAAGAGCAGTTTCGCGGGGAAACCCGAAATCCTCACTGAAAGCTGCAAACACAGCCTGGGAACAGTGGAAGCCAGATTTGAACAATTCTAAAGCTTCTGGTAAATGATCTTTTATCATATAGAATACTTTGAAAATTGAAATACCGACCAAAAATGAACAGCAACAAAACTAATTTTTTTCATTCATTTTCTTGCTAAACACCGTCAAAAATTCATTCATATTATGATGTACTAAATGTACGCTATAAGCCAATTCAGGATAAAAAAGCAAGGATTATTTCTTTCGCCTGAGAAATTCGGATATTTGAAATATCGAGTATCAGGGGATCTTTCAAATTCCATTTGTTGATGACATCCGCAAGTACACCTCTTCTGACAACCCATATCATTTTATATTGAGGAATTCCAACAAGCTGATTTAACATCGTCGCCCAGCCTCCCACTTCAAGTTCTAACGGGCCTATTTCATCAATGATTAATACGCCCGAAGGATTGTCTTTGTACTTTAAAAGAATTGTATTCCCCATCTCCATCCCTGCCCTGATAAAATAAAACTGCCTGAAATGGATTGCATCAGGAAGCTCGTATCGGCGAATAAATTCTGTCTCCGTATTATCAGAAATATTCAACAGGTCATATCCTGTTTTTATTTTCCCGTCAAGCGCCTCAGGTGCCAGAAATCCTTTTATTTCCAAGTGGTCCGATTTCAGTTCATTAACAACACTTTTTATAAAGGTGGTTTTTCCTTCGCCGATATCACCGGTTATTATTATGGTCCTTCGGGCTTTTTGCTGTTTTTTTTCATGAAGTTCCAAAAGCTCATTGGCTTTATACATGTATGAGCTAAAGGAGGCTATCGGATTTTTTCTGATTTCTTTCCATCCAGGCATGGTTGAAACTACCGCGGGCAGGGATTCGAAGGAAAGCTCCAAAGCATAAGGCAATTGTTTAAATCCTAAGCTGTTAAACCAGTTGTATATAACCGGGTTCCTAAGTTCTTTGCCCACAACGGCAAAACCAAGGATCATAACAATAGCCCGCAAATTCATTTCTACTCCGATAATCCACCCATTGCTTTTTCCGCTTGAAATGCTGGTAAACAAGTAAGCAGATCCAACCGTTGTTAATATCAGGAATACCCAAAAGCCGGTTTTTTTCAATGGACGTAATACCTTTGGATAGATTAAAATCCAGAATGTCATTAGCGTAATGGTAATAGCTCCCGACACGAGAAGTTTGTGATAATTGAATACTGTTAATGCAGCTATGATCAATGCAATATTCAGGAACAGCAGGCTAATCGAAAATGTTCCTTCACTTTCGGTTGAGGCTTTTCTTACAGGGTATTGCATAGCGTTTCTTTCAAGAGATACCATGGAATTCATTTTTCCCGCGTATCGCCCGATATACAGGCCAATGGCAGCCGATAACATTCCTCCGATCAGATAAAAAGACAAAATGATCTCTATCGGCCACCAGTAATTGTTTGAAACAATTCCCAACTGGCGTTGAAAT
>JALNWE010000096.1 GCA_023231065.1 Bacteroidales bacterium | reverse complement strand
CTTATTTTTGCTTAGGCTACTACTTCAGCCTCAACATGTCGCTGCCAATGACACCAAGATGACTATTTCTTGTCCCCACTTCAAGTTCGCTTATTACTGGTTTTGGAACTACTTCATCATCTTTATCTTTTTTACAAGAGTTAAAAAAGACGATGCTTGTTGCTGCTAAAATAATAACCATTGTTTTGACGGCTTTTGTTCATAACCTTGTTGCGGGTTTAATGGTATTCATGAAATTACTTATTCCGAAACAATTCAGGCCGGATTATCTTATTCGAATAGTGAAATAAAAACGAACTGTAATAGTATTATCTCTATGGGTTGCAAGTTGAAGTTGGGCACCTATTTGCTCCCTTAGAATTGAATCTGTTAAAGGCCCATTGGACACTCCAACCAATTAAAATACCGATAATTATTCCACCCACCACATCACTAGGGTAATGTACTCCTAAAGCCATACGTGAATAGGCCACCAACATGGCCCATATAAAAAGTGGAATGACTATTTTCTTCTTTTTAAATAACAGTGATAGGGATGTTGCTATGGCAAAAGCTTCCAATGAATGTCCGGAAGGAAAAGATGACCCCCCTCCCTGTGATAATTTTTCTATAGAAGGATGAGCCGAAAATGGTCGTTCCCTGAAGATAATTTGTTTCAATCCCTGACTGACTAATGCAACAAGGATTAATACCAATGCAAGTATATAAAATTGTTTGCGTATTGATTTTGATCTTTTTACAATTGATATTATCAAGACAATCAATACCATTGCAATACTTATAAAAGTTGTTGTATAAGAAACCAATTGCAAAACCGGAACAGAATGGGGAATAAAATTATGATTTAACCAATACAATAAAGCAAAATCAAGAGTGGCGAAGTGCATAGAAATAATTGTCAGAATCTATTTTGGTGGCATAATAGAAAACACATTCCATCCATTCTCTTTCACTATTTGCATGGCTTGTTGATTCTGCATGATGGCCCCACCCCATTGATTAAAGTCAAATATATGGGGGCTTTCAAACCAGTTTTCTATATTCATTGTGATTGAAAATGCAAGTGTATCCTGATCTTTCATGATGAACGCAGAACCCGGTAAATGAACCGTGAAAAAATTCTGTACGAAGGCATAGATCGAATCGACGTTGGTCGTATTCCCTTGATAGAGTTGGCCTATACCAAGGTGAAAATTAAATGGTTGAATGAGTCCTGTCGTATCTTTCCATTTTCCATTAATCATCATGTAATGGTATCCTCCGCCTAAAACTTCCGGCCAAAACATATCCACTTCCGGGGGGTTCACATACATGAAAGATTTGTTTTTCATTTCAGAAATACCGAAAATGAATGTTATTGAATCATAAGTTCCGATAGGGATTTTATCAAAAAATCGAATTGTTTTTGTCTCCGGAATATTTTCATCCACATAAAAAATATCCTTCCAATCACCGATTATTTTATTTAAGCCATCATTCCGGTAAAAAGTAATATCAGATATAAAATATTTCACTTCAGTGATCAGGTACTGATTTTCGGCTGCATTGGTATATATCAAATCGTTTTCGATGAGTGGATAACCATTCACCTGATGGCTTATTGAAAAAACAACTTTCCCGTATTGTGATGCTGGAATTGTGTCATCGTTTTTTTTACATGCAAATAAATAACCCGCCATTGATAACAAGAATAGGATTCTAAGCCAAAGCCATAAATTACCATTCATGATCATTAGATTTTAAAACTCAAGGTAAAACAAAAAACCCGACCTGGTTCATATAAACGTTCAGCGCTGCCGACAATTCTCCTGTTGAGATGTTCATAATAAGGTGTATCAAATATGTTTTCAACCCCTGCAACAAATGAGACAAACCTGCATGGCGCGTAACTGATCGAAGCAGCAGCGGTAACAAATCCCGGCGTTTTTTGTTCGCCATACGATTGAGATACACGATTCTGTCCGCTTACTAACCTGACTGATGCATTGGTGATGAGTTTTCCCCTGAAGAATTTATAGGAAAACTTCACAGATCCTTCCAGGGGTGGGATTTCCGGCAACGGATCATTTTTAATCGTTTCCTGGCCAATGACCTGCCCACCAGAGACTAAATATTTTACTGCTTCCGGGTCGGTCCCATAGGTTGCGGCTATATTCGCCATCAATCCCCATTTTTTTGCAGTTGGTGATTGGTAAGACACTTCAAATCCAGTAAGATAAACCCTGTTAATATTAGAAAATTGTTTAACGCCAGGCGCTCCCTGGGTAGAAGGCTTGATGACAGATGGGGGCACTACTTTCCCTATAATGTAGTTAGTGACCATGGAAAAGAATCCGCTGACAGACAAACTGCCAAGATTTGGATGAAATAATTCAAATGAGACATCCGCCTGATAATTGTTTTCCGGTTGAAGTTGTGGGTTACCCAGGTAATCATAAGCATCGTACTGTACCGGCATAAGTTTGATATAACGCTCCAGCAAGGATGGGCTGCGTGATCCCTTTCCAAGCGCAGCGTTGATATACAACCATTTAGCCAGTTGCTTTTTCATGCCCAGGCTGAAACTCACATTGAAGTAATTTGAATTCAGATCATCAAAATAGAC
Organism: Bacteroidales bacterium; assembly: GCA_023231065.1. Lineage (GTDB taxonomy): Bacteria > Bacteroidota > Bacteroidia > Bacteroidales > FEN-979 > CAIVAT01. The sequence continues at coordinate 6,413 of JALNWE010000096.1, read as the reverse complement.
AATTCCGTCATTAACCAGTCGAAAAGTATCTCCTGAAGTTGCCTGATTATAATTAAATCGAAGAGCTGCTGTAAAATCAAACCGTTTGAATGGAATTTTGTATTCGGCGAAGGCTCCAATATTGTTGAACAGGGCATTCAGCCATACGTTGGCATGTTTGACAGAGATGAAGGTATCTCCATCCATGATCATCTTCATGGTCATCTGCTTGTCCCCATCCTTGAACACATGCTCAAAATCGATCCCAATAAGAAATTCATGAACGCCATCCTGAAGAATACTTGTAATTTTCCCCCCGCTATTCTGTGAATTCACGGTGGTAACAGCCTGCATAGTTTTTGCAGTTGACCTGTTCAGATTGTCCATGACATGATGGACAGAAGAAAAATATCCTTGAATTTCTATTGATTTCCAAATTTTTCCGATATTTCTTCCGGTATAGTTTAATGAACCAACATGGGTCTGGTCAAGGCGCTCATCCATTGGCAAAGCAGGATACAGGATGTTTTTTCCTTGATCATAAGCATAATTTAAAATGACTTTATGGCTTTCATTTATGGCAACACCAATAGCAGCCGTACCATACAATTTTCGGAACGAAGTATTGTAAAGGCTGTCGTTCCCCGCGGTATAACTGCCATATCCTTTATACCCACCACTGACAATAAAGAATATCTTGTCATTTCCGCCTTCGAGTTCAATGTGTTCGCGTTGCCCGTTCCAATTTGATTCGAACCCATATAATACCTTTCCATGGATTTCAGGTTTTGTATATGGATGCGGAAGTTTTGTGTCGAGATTGATCAGTGCGCCAAGTACTGGACCATATTTCAGGATATATGGCCCTTTTATGATTTCAATTTTTTGGATATTTTCACTCTCGATATGAGACACAACAGGATCCATACGGTTCGGGCAACCGCCTTCAATCTTTACTCCGCCATTTAAAAGTGCTGTGACCTGATTATATTTGAATCCTCTGATCACTGGGTCAATTCCAACTCCTCCCTTTCGGATTCCCGAAACGTTGGGTCCCTGGCGGAGAAAATCGCCAATATCCCTGATTATTTCATGGTCTAAAGTCCTCGTCGGGATAACAATAATCGGGTAGAAGCTTACGGTTTTACCATAAACTTCTACCTCGTTGAGTTGCAAAGTATCACTAGAGATGTATTCCTGCGCTATCAGCACAGAGGGGAAGCAAATAATCAAAAAGCATGTTATCAGAATTAAAACCGCCCATGGGTAATCCTTAAAAAGTTGGTTCTTCATGTTATTAAAATAGCTGACACTTTTGAACAGGTTTTATTTTTTATTATCCTGATCAAATCTCCAACAGTTTTATAGCAATCAGTCAATAACACCATTCGGATGTCATTTTTAGCTAACAAATCCTGCGTTTGGATACCAAAATCACCAGCGACAATGTATTTAACCTGTTTTTCAATCAGTAACATAAGGACAGTTTCCCCCAACACATCCTACATCATCCTTCCTGTCATTGGGGATAATAAATGTAGATTTTTTTTCTTCGTTGTATATAAAAAAGAATTCGCATCGTCCGAAATGACAAGCGACAAGAGTGGTCAGGTCATTTTCCTGGGCTGCAATTGCTATATTCATAATTATATCTAAACTATAATCCTTTCATTAAACCTTCTCGAATGCCAGTCGTAAATCGTTGATAATATCTTCGGCATTTTCAATTCCCACTGAAAACCTTATGAGGTCGTCGGTAATGCCAGCCTCTTCTTTATTTTCCCGTGAAACTCCTGCGTGGGTCATGGAAGCAGGATGTTGGATCAGCGTCTCAACGCCACCTAGTGATACCGCAAGAACAGCAAGATGGACATTGTCCATGAGCTTTTTACCAGCTTCAAGGCCACCCTTTAAACCAAAACTTATCATTGACCCGGGGCCAGACATCTGTCGCTTTGCTAATTTATATTGTGGATGAGAGGCCAATCCGGGATATTTAATCCAGGTGACTTTCGGATGGGTTTCAAGAAAAGCTGCTACTTTAATTGCATTTTCCTGGTTTCTGTCAACACGGACCGAAAGTGTTTTAACACCCCTAAGTACCAGATAAGCCTGGTGCGGATCCATATTACATCCAATATATACCATGCAATGACGTATTTTTTTGTACAAAACAGCTTCCTTGGTAACAATAATTCCACCGACAATGTCTGCGTGCCCATTGATAAATTTTGTAATGGAGTGGAGTACGACATCTGCCCCAAGATCTAATGGTTTTTGAAGGTAGGGTGTGCAAAAAGTATTATCAACAACCAACTTCAGGCCATGTTCTCTGGCAATTTGGGCACAAGCAGCAATATCGGTGATCTCCATCGTAGGATTTGCCGGTGTTTCAATATAAAGCACCTTGCTGTTTGGGCGAATCACTTTTTTTATTTCATCAATATTTGCGGTATTGACAAACGATGCTTCAACATGAAAACGAGCAAAATCCTGTTCGAGAACACCCCGTGCTGGACCATAAACAGCCGCAGTACTTATGATATGATCTCCGGCATTTAATAAAGCCATGTATACGCTTGTGATGGCTGCCATGCCGGAACTTGTTGCAATACCATCGAAACCGTTTTCCAGGGCAGCAATGTTTTGTTCCAGTGCACGAATGGTGGGATTAGCTATCCTGGTATAAATATAGCCATCGCTTGCGCCTGAGAAACAATCGGCTCCGTGTTGCGCACTTTTAAAGCGAAAGGTTGAAGTCTGGTAAATAGGTACTGTTGCACTTCCGAATTGATCTTCAATTTCTCCGGCATGGATTAGTTTTGTGGAAAAGCCTGCATCTTTAAGGTTCATAGAAGTTAGTTTTAAAGTTTTACAATAGGATAAATAATCGTCAAAGATAATGAACAAATGTTCATAAAACACATCACATTAAACACTGATTAAAAAATAATCAGTCTCAATAATCTACCAATCCCAAAGTTTAGAGCTTTTATTTAAGCAAAATCCTTCACTGAAGACGATACGGCAACATTCCATGTTTATCCTGAACAAACGTGCTGGTATATAAAATTGTGAAAGAAATAGTTTTTCTGGGAAAAAGAGGCAAATGCAAATATTGTTCACCGGATAAAAAGCAATAATTTGATTACACTGATATTTTTTTCTGGAGCTCTGTTAAGATACAATAACTGCATCCTGCCCCACATCCGCCTGATTTATTCATCGGATGAATGAAAAATCTGATTAATCGGTACATCCCGACAGATGCTGCAATGAGAATAATAATAAAGGTTATGATTAATTGGGTCATGGATCAAAAAATTTTCAGGTCAACAATAATCCTATCTGGTAAACAGTAAAGGATAACACCCAAGCTATCGTAGTAGTATAAAGTGTCAGGAAGACTGCCCATTTCCAGCTACCTGATTCCCTCTTCACTGTCGCCACAACAGCCACACACGGCATATATATCAGGATGAACAAGAGAAAGGAAAAACTTGCCAGCCGAGTAAATACTTTTTCTCCTTTCCTGGGGCCTTCCTTGTATTTTTCCTGCTGAAGGATGGTCGAAAGATTTTTTTTGACACCGGTTCCAGGGTAATGGCCGGAACCGTAAAGAACACCCATGGTACTGACCACTACCTCTTTGGCGACAGTTCCTGTTATAAGACTTACGCTCATCTTCCAGTCAAATCCAAGAGGGCGCATAACGGGTTCAACGAACTTACCGATCTTTTCGATATACGAATCTCCCATCATTGAATCAATGTTTCCCGGATTGTTTCCCCTTGGAAAATACTCAAGTGCCCATATCAGGATCACCGCGATGAGGATGACTCCGCCCATTTTCTTCAGGTATTGTTCCCCTTTGTCCCACATGTGTTGTATAATGACACGGAAAGTTGGCATCCGGTAAGGTGGAAGTTCCATCACAAATGGGGCTTCTTTCTTCCGGAACAAGGTTTTTTTAAAAATAAGCGCTACCCCTATGGCTAAAACAATACCAATCAGGTACAATCCAAGAATCACACTCCCTGCGTAACGGGGAAAAACAGCACCGGCGATCAATATGTAAACCGGCAGACGGGCACTGCATGACATAAAGGGGTTGATCAGCATGGTCAGCAAACGGTCACTTCTATCCTTCAGTGTTCGGGTAACCATAATAGCCGGGACATTACATCCAAAACCCATTATTAACGGGATAAATGATTGTCCATGCAGACCCATTCGATGCATCAGTTTGTCCATGATAAAAGCAGCTCTGGCCATATAACCTGTATCTTCCATCCATGAGATGAAGAAGAAGAGGATAAGGATATTGGGTAAAAAGATAATCACACTGCCAACTCCCCTGATGATCCCATCAACCAAAAGATCTTTTAAAGGCCCTTCCGACATAAGGTGACTGACCTGGTAGCCTGTCCATGAAACGAGGAGATCGATCCAGTGTTTCGGGTATTCCCCCAACACATATGTCGATTGGAACATAAGCCAAAGAAAAAGGATAAATAAAGGGAACCCCAGGATTTTGTGGGTAAGGAAATAGTCAATTTTCTCACTACGGGTTTTTCCCTGTGAATGCGGATTCTTCGGAGTCAAAGTTTCTTTCAGCGCACCGGCAATAAATCCGTATTTTACATCTGTTATCAGCGTATTACTGTCTTCACTATAGATCGATTCCAGCCGATTGATCTCCTTCCCGGCGAGAGCCATAATCACTTTATAGCTGGTTGATCCCGAAAGAAACCTCGAAGCCTCATTGTCCTTTTCCAGCAGTTTAATTGCCAAATAACGGGAAGAGAAATTATCTGTCAAAGACTTATCCTCCCATATTTTGTCTTGTATCCGTTTGAATGATTTCTCAATCTCCTGACCGTAATTGATATGAACATGCCGGATTGCTTTATCACGCTCTTCATACACATCAATGATCCGGTTGAAAAGATCGTTCACCCCTTTACCTGTTGAACCAACCGTAGGAATAATCGGGATTCCAAAAAGTTTTTCAAGATTTTTATAATCAAGGATATCTCCTTTGGCTGTGAGTTCGTCGTACATGTTCAATGCAATGACTACACGGATATCCATATCAATCAATTGGGTGGTGAGATAGAGGTTTCGTTCCAGGTTAGAGGCATCCACCACGTTGACTACGACATCAGGGATATTCTCGAGAATCTGTGTTCTTACGAATATTTCTTCAGGTGAAAATGGGGTCAGTGAATAGGTTCCGGGAAGATCTGTTATATTGAACCGGTAGCCATTTTGCCTGAAAGTAGCAGTTTTTGCATCAACAGTGACACCGCTAAAGTTTCCGACATGCTCGCTTGACCCGGAAGCATAATTGAACAAAGTTGTTTTCCCGCAGTTTGGGTTTCCAACCATTGCCACATCGATCACATTGCCTATTCCCTGAGCTTTTTGTGTAACGTAGGTTTCATCAAAGGTGCCTTCATAGGATGCATATCTACTCAGCCCATCGGTACCCTGATCGACTTCTTCACGGGTCATAACTTCAATTAATTTGCTCTCGCTGATCCGCAGCGAAAGATTGTAACCCATGATCCGGTATTCAATGGGATCCTGGAGGGGCGCTGCTTTGATGACGGTTACCTCTTTTCCCCTGACAAACCCCATTTCGGTGATCCTTTTACGGAATGCGCCACGGCCTTTCACCTTTACGATGATGCCCTTTTCGCCTTGACATAAATCAGATAATACAGACAAATTTAATTTGGATTGAATTAATACAAAGGTAAGGATTTTTTGTCATTCATATATTTTATGATAAATCATCATAATCCGTACTTGAAATCTTACAGAAAAGGAATTTTAAGGTTTATTCGTGATGTAAATTCTTCCGGACTTCAAGAAGGGTTTTCTGACTACTACATAAAACAATGGCTCAGATATTTGGAATACCCAATATGGATGTGAAGCGCTTGAAAATGTGTGAATGATGTAAAATATTATCAAGTTCATTTAACAGTTTCCGAAATAAAGAGAAGTACCTTTAAATTGTGAAAATGCTTTCACAATCTAAAATTCAAAAAAATGGACTCGACAGATTTAAAGTTATATTAAAAACCCATAAAAAAAAGGATCAATCCCAACGATGTGCCAATGCCCAAATTCATCGCTTTTATTAAAACAGAATCTTTTATTGAATAGGACAACATTGGTAACATTCCATGACCATCCTGAACAAATGCGCTGGTAAATAAAACTGAAAAAGGGACCATACCATTAGCAAATAGACTGATAAATATCATATGTGGTCCCGATTCCGGGATGAGTCCTAAAAATGCAGCAAACAGGAGTAAAAGCAAAGGATATTGGGTAGAAAAAGAATTCAGATGCAAATATTGAACACCGAACTCAACAAAAAGCAAAGCTCCGAAAGTCCACAAGCCTGTTTTCCAAAGGTG
>JALNWE010000095.1 GCA_023231065.1 Bacteroidales bacterium | reverse complement strand
CATTGAACTTTTCCCTGACCAACCCATTCCTTATCTTTTTGCCGGACTGGGAAATATGCAACTAAAACAAAATGCCGAAGCATTGGATCCCCTGATCAGGGGAGCTAAACTGGTGGTTGATAACAATGAGCTCCTCTCCCAGTTTTATATGTACCAGGGTGATGCCCTGCATGCGCTTAACAGGGAATCAGAAGCATTTATTGTCTATGACAAATCGTTACAGATCAAAGACGATAACGCCTATGTGTTGAATAATTACGCCTATTATCTTTCTTTACAGGCGAAGGACCTGGATAAAGCAGAAAAAATGGCTAAAAAGGCTGTGACGCTGGAGCCGGAAAATCCCTCTTTTCAGGACACTTATGGCTGGGTCCTCTATAAAATGGGCAAATATGATGAAGCCCGCGAATGGATTTATAAAGCCATACAGAGCAAAGAAGAGGCCAGCCCTGAGGTGTTGGAACATTATGGCGATGTGCTTTACCGGTTAGGGGATAAGGCGCTGGCGCTGGATTATTGGGCACAGGCAAAGAAAAAAGGAAAAGGTTCCGGTTTATTGGATAAAAAAATACTTGAAAAAAAACTGATTGAATAAGGATGGCCCGGATGAGATTAAATAGGTGGTTGATCATTACGGTTTTCATATCGGGCCTGTTCCTGGTTGAATCGTGTAGCCCCGCCAGAAAGATGATGATCGCCCCGATCAAGGAAGAGGGCCCGGATTATTTATTTGCCAAGCTCAAGGAAAAAGAATTAAAGTTTAATTGGTTTTCAGCTAAATTCTCAGCAGAATATCAGAATGGCAGTAAAAAAAATTCTTTCAGCGGGCAGATCCGTATTCGGAAAGATAGCCTGATTTGGATTTCCCTTACCCCGATGTTGGGCATTGAAGCGGTCAGGTTAATGATTTCCCAGGATTCTGTCAAGCTGATAAACCGGTTGAACAACACCTATTTCATCGGTGATTATGAATATGTGAACCGCTTTTTAAATACCAATATCGATTATGATCTCTTGCAGGCGTTTTTGTTAGGAAACGATCTCCAGTTTTATGAAAACGGTAAATTCCGCGCCGCGGTTGACAGGGGAGAATACAAACTCTCGACCAGCGAACGGCAAAAACTGAAAAAATATGTTCGTTCCAGCGATGAAAAGCTGAAAATATTTATCCAGAATATCTGGCTTGACGCGCGAAGTTTTAAAATCACCCATGCTGAAGTTAAAGAGATCCGGCGCGATAACATCAAGCTTGAATCCACCTATGATGCTTTTGAAGATCAGGGAGGCCAGCTCTTCCCAGGAGAGATGAAATACATTATCTGGGCCGAAAATACCATCCGCGTGAGCGCCGGTTTCTCCAAAATCATCCTTGATTTGCCCCAGCAGTTTCCTTTTAAAATACCTGCCAGCTACACCCGCGGGAATTAAATGTCGCTGTTTCTTATGAAACCGGAAAAAATAATTGATCGTCTGTTTGTCAGGATTACCCTGCTTCTTGGTGTGCTTATCCTGTTTTCTTACGCCCCGTGTTTTGCGCAATCGACGACCAGCAGGGAAAAACTCCAGAAGACAAAACGTCAGCTTGAGGAAGAGATCCGTTATACCAACGAACTGCTTGAAACCGCTCAGAAAAACAAACAAACTTCCCTGAATAAGTTACAGATATTGGCAAAAAAGATCCGGAGCCGCGAAGCCCTTATCAACACAATTAATGCAGAACTGGGCGAGGTCCAGATGAAAATTTCTGTTGAAAACGTACAGATTGACCGGATGTCGCGGCAATTACAGGCGATGAAATTGGAATATGCCCGGATGATTTACCAGGCATACCACATCATGAACGGCAGGAATAAACTCATGTTCCTTTTTTCGGCCAAAGATTTTAACCAGGCCTATCAACGGTTGAAATATTATCAGCAATATGCTTCCTGGCGGCGTCGGCAGGCCGAGCGGATCTTATCGACCCAATATGCCATAAACAGCCAAAGAAGGGAACTGGAAAATGTTAAAAATCAAAAGCTGACCTTGATCCAGGAGCAACAACTGGAAAAACAAAAACTCGACCGCGAAAAAACAGACAAGGCAAAAGCGGTTAAAGAATTTACCTCCCGCGAAAAACAATTGGCCAATACCCTTAAAACCAAACAACAAGCTGCCCAACGCCTTGAATATGAAATAGAAAAACTGATCGCTGACGAAATCAAAGCTTCCGAAGGACGATCTAAAAAACGAGATGCAAAAGATGCCAGAACGACATCGACCGGAAAAACGGGAAACCGCTCGGCGCTGGAAATGACGCCCCGTGAATTGGAGTTGTCCACATCCTTTGGCAATAACAGGGGAAGGCTTCCCTGGCCTTGTGAAAGGGGAATTATTACAAGCAGTTTTGGGGAACACCCCCATCCTGTGCTGGAGTATGTTAAAGTCAAAAATAACGGGATCGATATCATGACCGAAAGGGGCGCCCTGGTAAAAGCAGTTTTCGGTGGAAAGGTGAGCTGGGTGAAATCTTTTCCGAACCTGAATAAAGTAGTCATTATCCGTCATGGGGAATACCTTACCGTTTATTCCAACCTGGATGATGTCAGCGTAAGGGATGGACAGGAAATAACAGCCAAACAAACCATCGGGAGGGTACATGTTAATCCCGAAGATCAGAAATCGGAATTGCATTTTGAAATTTGGCGCGGCAAGAGTATTCAAGATCCTGAGGATTGGTTGGCCCGAAAATACTAGGAGGAAATATTTGTGACCCATCATGTCGGCGAACTGGCTGCCCTGCTTACGGCAGTATTCTGGACTGTTACAGCGCTGGCATTTACGGCAGCCAGCCGTAAAATAGGCTCGATGGTTGTTAACCTGTTAAGGTTAATTGTCGGATTTTGTTTTTTGACCATTTTTGTATATTTCTATCGCGGTCATTTATTGCCGGTTGATGCAACGCCGCGGGCATGGATCTATCTATCGCTTTCGGGACTGGTCGGCTTTGTCTTTGGGGATCTATGCCTCTTCCAGGCATTTGTTGTGATCGGGGCCCGCGTTTCGATGCTGATAATGGCCCTGGCCCCGCCACTTACAGCGTTGATTGGATGGATCATTCTGGGTGAAACCTTGCAACCTGTGAGTTGGATGGGGATGGCCCTTACTTTGAGCGGAATAGCCCTCGTCGTTCTGAAAAAACATCCGGGCGATGAAACCAACGGCGGATCTTCGCGGGTGAAATTCAACTACCCGGCCTGGGGGATCTTATTGGGATTAGGTGGCGCCCTGGGCCAGGCTGGCGGACTGGTATTAAGCAAATACGGCATGAAAGGGTACGACGCCTTTGCCGCGACCCAGATCCGTATCATTGCGGGGATCGCGGGGTTTTCCGCGTTGTTCTTTGTCATGAGGCTCTGGAAAGAAGCCTTCCGCGGGATGACTTACCTCAAACCTATGCTGCAACTCACATTGGGCGCTTTCTTTGGCCCTTTTTTGGGGGTTTCTTTCTCTCTCCTCGCCATCAAATATGCGGATACCGGTGTTGCCGCTACCATCATGGCATTGGTCCCGGTCCTGATCATCGCGCCATCAATGATAATTTACAAAGAAAAAGTTACCCTGAAAGAAATCATGGGAGCTGTCCTGGCCGTGTCGGGGGTAGCCCTTTTCTTTCTTTAGCCGATAACCCTTGCCCTATGAAATACAATTCAGCAACTGTCAAAGCCCCTGAAAATCCGGGTTTCCGTTTTTACCTCGGACTTTCTGTTTTTATCCTTTCCTTTTTTATGCTTCCCACCGGGTTGATCCTGAAAGGGTTCGCCCATTCGCATTATATCAAAGGCCTGATCCTTACTGTTTTCTGGGTAACCGCCCCGCTGATGAAGATTATGTCAATAGGGATCCTGGGAAAGCCATCCTACCTTTGGATAAAATATAAACTTCATTTTTATCGACAGCTGGCCGTACCGCAACAAGTGAGCAAGACCCGGTATAACATTGGACTTTTTCTTTTTATTTTGCCTTTTATTCCCAATTATATCCTGGCTTATGCCCCACATCTTTTCCCGGATGCTTATGTGATCCGGACGTTTATACACTTCTTTTTCGATCTGGTGTTCATTTTCAGTTTATTTGTATTAGGAGGTAATTTCTGGGATAAACTCAGGGCCCTTTTTATTTATTCAGCAGGCGCTACTTTTAAAGAAAAACCCTGAACCATCCGTCATCCGCCATTCGTAATCTGTTATGTAAAAAACCGTATCTTTGTTTAACAGATCAAAATGCCGAATCAATATGACTTCTGCAATTATCATATTGTTAATACTTTTCATCGTCAATGGCTTATTCGTAATGGCGGAAATTTCACTGGTTTCAGCCCGGAAATCCAAACTTGACCTGGATGCCCATAAAGGTGATATACAGGCCTCAATGGCTTTGGAAAATGCCAATAACCCATCCAGGATCCTTTCCACGATCCAGATTGCCATTACCCTGATTGGAATTCTTACAGGGGTGTTTTCGAGTGATGCCATCGCGCATTCGGTTGCCGGCATCCTGCAAAAAGCCGGAATGGCCGCGGGGATTAGTGATACCCTGGCATTGGTTATCGTCGTGGTAGCGGTCACTTTTATCTCCATGCTGATCGGCGAACTGGTACCTAAACGGATAGGCCTTACCAATCCTGAAGGCATAGCTAAACATTTAGTCCGTCCGCTGCTTGCCATCTCCTATTTCACCTATCCCTTCACCTGGTTACTTACCAAAGCAAGCGATGGGATCATGCATATCATGCGGATCAAACCTTCTGAGGATTCAAAAGTGACGGAAGAAGAGATCAAAGCCATGGTACAGGAAGGGACCGAAGATGGAGAAGTTCAGGAAATTGAACAGGATATCGTTGCCCGCGTTTTTCATTTGGGCGATCGGAAAATAAGCTCGCTGATGACCCATCACTCCGATCTGGTGTGGCTTGACGTATCGGCTTCTGCTGCCGACATGCAAAATAAAATGAAACTGGAAATGCACTCCGTTTATCCGGTGTGTGAAGGCGACCTGGATAATGTGATCGGCGTAATCTTTATCAAGGACCTATTCCTCGAAAATATGGGCAATGAAGAATTCAGGATTAAGGACCAGATCAAACCGGCCCAGTTTATCCTCGAAAACCTTACTGCTTATGAAACGCTTGAAATATTCAAACAAAATAAGATCCATTACGGACTGGTTGTGGATGAATATGGCTCAACAGTTGGAATGGTGACCCTGAACGATATTCTTGAAGCTTTGGTTGGCGATTTTAACGAACCCAATCCTGATGAACCCGGGATCATACAACGGGATGATGGTAGCTGGCTGGTTGATGGACAAATGTCGTTTTATGAATTTGTTTATGAATTTAACATTCAGGGTTTTGATAAAAATAAGGTTAAATTTGATACCTTGGCCGGTCTTGCCATGAACCTGCTAAAGCACATTCCGCTACCCGGAGAAAAATTCACGTGGCTGCATTACGAATTTGAAGTGGTCGACCTCGATGGCAACAAAATTGATAAATTTATCATAAAAAAGATTGATATATAATATACTGAAACTGTCAATCCGCTTCAGCGCCTTATGAAAAAAAACGTTTTACCCGTTATCGGCATTCTGGTATTTATCGTTTCCGTTTTCTTTATTGCCGGCGCCCCCTCTTCTTTTCACTTTTTCCCTTCACAGGAAGTCGAATTGAGTAAAAATCTTTTATGGGGGCCTGTTTTCAAGGAGAACCTGCTGGTTCAGGAAATTACCCTGAAAAAAAGATACCTCAACCGGATCGATGTTTGTTTTGCAAAAATGAACGCCGGGACCACAAATGATAATATTTTCCTTTTATTGACCGAAGACCGCCGGATCCTGTTTACCGGGAAATTTACATCCGATGAAATTGACGGGGCCGTTTTTTATCCGTTCAAATTCAATAAAAGCCTGGATATCGGAAAAAATAAAAAAGTCCTGGCATGCATCTATTCCGTTAACGGGAATCCGAATAATTTTTTAGCCTACGCGAGAACGACAAAAAGCGCGTTGGGAAAATTTTATGTAACCCCGGTTCAAAACGACGATGTCATTGCTTCTCTTACAAACAAACAGGCAGCAATCCCTGTTGATGGAAGTATGGGATTTAAGGTCTATGAATCCGGCACAAGGTTTTTTACATTTGCTCAGGTCATCCTTTACCTTGCCGCCCTTGCAGTCTGTCTGGTGATTGTTTTTGCCGGTAAGCTGAAAAAAATTATTTTAAAATCAAACATCAATGCTGAAAAGACGTACATACCCGCGGCATTGACTTTTGGATTATTGTTTGTATTTATCACGCCACCTTTCCAGGTCCCCGACGAACCTTCGCACCTTTACAGGGCTTATCAGCTATCGGAGCTCAACCTGTTTAAATACCAGGATAGCGTCCCCGCTTCCCTGATAAAGATCGCGGCAATCAGCGAACGGATGAAGTTCAATGTAGCGGAAAAAACAAGCAGGAAAGAGCTCCTTTCTTTATCTGGTATCAGGCTGGATCCTGCCGTCCGGACCTGGTCTGAATCACCCAATTATATTATGCCTTATGTCCCCCAGGCATTGGGAATATCTTTCGGGCGGCTTTTTCATCTGAATCCCCTGTCCTTTTTTTACCTTGCCCGGATATTTAATTTATTGGTCTCGGTATTACTGTTGTATCTGGTTATTAGGGTTACTCCCGTATATAAGTGGCTCTTTTTTGTATTGGGTATGATGCCCATGACGGTCTATCTTATGGCATCTTTATCGTATGATGCATCAACCATCTGCCTTTCTTTTTTGTTTATGGCTTTTGTTTTTAAACTGGCATTTGAGGAAACATCAACTGCTTCGCGATCCATGGTCCTGGCGCTTTTTCTGATCGCAATTTTATTAGCCTCCTCTAAACCTCCTTATTTTATAGTGATTTTCTCTTTTCTGATCATTCCTGTTCATAAATTCGGAAACCGGAAAAAATACCTGACAGTTTTTACCGGTATCCTGGTTACAACGCTGGCCGTATCTCAATTATGGACGCCCGGCAGGAAGTTTTTTCACAGTTTTGCCACGATGAAACCACCTTCTTCAATGTCGTGGGCCTCGATAAATCCGTTGTCTTTCGTTTTCGAACAACAAAAGGAAACCGATAAACCGGTCCCGCCAAAAGAATTACAGAAATCCAACCCGGTGGAGCAAAAAAACGCGAAACCTCAACCAATAAACCAGGACCGGCAAAACCAGGCGCGGGAAACAGAAACCGGACAAAGAACTCCTGCTAAAGACCTGTATTCACAATTCAATCCGCCTGCCCAGAAAAAATTCATCCTTGAAAATCCCGCCCGTTACCTGGGGATCATGATGGATACTATCGGAAAATTCGCCGGGCTATACGCGATTGCATTTATCGGTCTCTTTGGATGGGTCGATACCCCGCTGCCAGGATTTCTGGTCTATACTTTCTTTTTCTTGTTGCTCCTGGTGGCGCTTAGCGATGCCTCGCCTGGCATCAGGATCAACTTCCGCAAAAAATTTCTGATGTTGACCATTTTTCTGGCCGGTTTTATTTTGATCGAAACGGCTATGTATATCTATTGCAACCCGGTAGGATTTAAACAGATACAGGCTGTGCAGGGCCGTTATTTTATAGCGCTAAGCCCGCTGTTGTTTGCCTTTTTATACAACAATCGCGTAAATCGTTTTCTTGACAAAATGCTGGTCCTTTCGCCTGAAAAGACAATCAAAAAGAAACCTGCGGGAAAAGGTAAGTCCGGAAATCAAAAAACACTGGCGCTGCAATTATATCCCAAATTATTGCCATGGATCATTATCGGAGTAGGATTGACCACTCTTTTTTATTCGTTGTATAAAATCCTGTTCAGATTTTATATAATATTGATATAAAGATTGTTATGTATGACATGGAACAATTGACCCTCATCGTGCCGGCCTTCAACGAAGCGCCGGCGCTGAAAGATTTTTTACCAAAATTACTGTCCTATTGCCATGACAATAAATGCAATCTGATCCTGGTTAATGATGGATCGACCGATGAATCCAGGTCGCTCCTGAAGGAAATTGAACCTTCGGGATATTTTTCGGTGATCCACCATAAACTTAACAGGGGATATGGGGCCGCCATAAAAAGCGGATTGGTGACCTGTACAACTGAATATGTTATTACCCTGGATGCTGATGGGCAACATTCCCTTGAGGATGTGAAAAAGCTGTACGACCTGATCAGGTTGCGCGATGCAGATATGGTTGTCGGCCAGAGACAAAATATGAAATCCGGGTCTGTCTATCGTCGGATTGGAAAATGGTTTATCAGGAACCTTGCCAGGATCCTTATGACGGTTCCCATCCGCGACCTGAATTCAGGAATGAAGATTTACCGGACGGAATTGGCAAAGCGTTATATTCATCTGGCGCCCGATACCATGTCGTTCAGCGATATTTTTACCCTCATTTTTATCAATAACCGGAACCTGGTGCTTGAAGAACCCATCCACATTCAAAAACGAAAAACCGGAAAAAGCACGATCGGCATTGAAACTGCTTTCCAGACCATCATGGAGGTCATCAACATAGTGATCCTCTTCAGCCCCATGAAGATATTTCTCCCTCTCTCGCTGTTATGCTTGCTGATCGCGGCTATATGGGGAATCCCCCTGTTGATCATGGGCCGGGGGGTAACCATCGGGACCCTGCTTGGGGTCATCTTAGGGATGCTGTTATTCCTTCTTGGCCTCATTGCAGAACAACTTTCGCAGATCCGGAGGAATCAGTACAAAACACATTAATTTTGTACTTCATTTACGCACTGTTACAAAAATGAATTATTTAAGGATATTTCTGAAAAGTGCATTCCATTTTTTCAAGAGCCTATAGCCGTAAATATTCACCTGATGCAGGAATAATAAGTACCATCGTTGATTCAACCATCCGATGATCTCCCCTGTGGCAATGCCAAACCCTTTGTTTAAAGCGTCTGCCCTTTAGCCTTTTCTGAAATGACGATTAACCTTCCTGAATATTTCTGCAGGATTTCCCGTGTAT
>JALNWE010000094.1 GCA_023231065.1 Bacteroidales bacterium | reverse complement strand
TGTTATTCCATGGCCAACAATAGGCGCAGCAGGAATTCCTTCGTCACAGCCCATGGCAGTGAGAAAAGTTGCAGGGCCATTCCATATACTTACGCCCAACTCCCCGCAATTAGCCCTGACGTAGAAATTATAACCTGACTCTTCCGAAAGTCCAGTTAAGGTGAAAGGATTAGAATCCGCCATTACAACAGTTCCCTGCCCTTGAGTAAATCCGATGGGACCGTATTCAATATCCCATAAAGATTGCCCTTCGTGGGCTTGCCATGTAACTTGCGCCGTTGTTGATGAAACACCTGTACATGACAATTGCATTGGGGGCAGGCAATTCGGATTAATTTCCATACAACTGACATAAATTACGAAGCCAAATTCTTCGACACTACCATCTGATTCAAAATGCAAGGTCAATGGGCCTACCATGGAGGATGTTAAAGGAATTTCGCCCCCTTCGCTTAACGAGTATACGTTCAGCAAAGTTCCGCTGGTTCCGGCTCCTTCAAAAACATACAGATAATCACAATCGGTTTCAGTAGCATAAATTCCATGGATTTGAACCCCATGATTGGCGTCTATAGGGTTAATGATAATATCCCCGTAACAATCGCTCGAATAAGGATTATTAGGTCCCCCATCATCGAAAATCACACCTTCACAGATTGAAATAGTTTCCGTGCCTGAGACAGGCATATAATAGAGGGCCCCGATCCATGCCGTTACAGAAGCCCTTACGCCTGTACCTGCTTCGTTGGTCGCATATACAGTATAGTTGTATTGATCTGTAGCCGGGATGGTTATATCTTCCCATGTGCTCACTGAGCCCGGAACAGGGTTATTGATGGTGTATAAGGCCACCCCATTTCTTTCTACCACGACCATTGAAATTGAGGTTAAAGGAGCGCCATTAAGAGTTGTCGTAGGGTTGGTCCAGGTCAAAGTCGCTGAAAACCCCTGGTCTGGGGCGGGTGTTACTGAAAAACCGGTAGGGGCGCCAGGGGCGTTCTCATCAGTTGTTATCGTAGTTGTTACACAATCCTGACCCGCATCTTCATTGTAGGAAATATAAAAAAGATAGGTACTCCCGGCTTCAAAAACATAATTATCTGCGCGACCAGCTTCACAAGAATTTGATGCGATCCACATACACCCTCCCGGAGTAGGATTGGTTATACACCAATCATAGGTCCCGGCCGGGACTTCAATGGCAACAGCGCCATCAAACACCATATTCTGGGTTGTCAGGGATCCATCGGCGTTGACCGGAATTTTATATTCAAAGTGGTTATAAATAGAATCCGGAACATCTCCTCCATTTGTTAAAGGGCCCACAATGGGGATAATGGTTCCATAAGCCGTTGCAGTTGCATCCAGCAACATCTGGTATCCGGTCCCGTCGCCCCAAACATCATGGGCTTCAAGAATAATGGTTACATTCCCGTCGGCCGGTTTTTTTGCAAAAGGGAAAACTTTTGATTTAGCCCCTTTATTGCCCGTACGGGATTTTACAACCTCAGCGGGGATGAATTTATTTAATTTTCGTGCTGGCTCTTTTGCTTGCGGAAACGCGTATACGCAACCCAGAAAAGCAATCAGGACCAGCAAAATCCTGGTAAAATGTAATTTAACCTTCATGGTAATTAAATTTTAGTAGTTGTTTATTTAGACAGTTATATGAATAATTCACGTTAAGCATAGCAACAAGCAATTTGCGCTGACCAATCAGAAAGTTCAAAGGAAAGCAATAAAAAACGAAGTAGAAAAAAAAGAGGGTAGACAAATGGTAACAATCCCGGGTTTTTTTACCCTGGAAGCGATTGTTAAACCGCTTACTATTAATCAGATCAGTTAAATGTCAAAAAAAAGGATAGTAACAAACTACTGTGTAGGCCCAAACAAGGGTGATTTTTACAGATTCCTTATATAAACATCAAGGTCAGACTCTTTATCCAGGTTTATTTTTTTCCGGATCCGGTAACGACCCGTTTTCACCGAATCGGGAGTAACATTTAGTATTTTGGCAATCTCCTTGTTCCTAAGCCCGATCCTAATGTAAGCGCACAAACGCAGTTCGTTTTCCGTAAGTCCAGCAGAAAATGACTTCAATTTTGTAAAAAAATCATTATGTACCTTTTCAAATAAAGATTTAAATTGCTCCCACTCCCTGTCAGTATCGATATTCTGGTTGATCAGATAGGTAAGGTTATCATAAATAAAGTTATCAATTTTACTGTTTTGTTTAAAAGAACTAAGATTATCCAATATTTTACCGATTAATTCTGATTTTGCAACCAACTGGAGAGAAGCGGTTGTAAGGTCGCGGTTCTTATTTTCAATTTCGGCTTGATGTTTTATGGCTTGTAGCTCTTTTATTTTTTGTTCCGCCTCCATTTTTTGATGCAGATGGATATTTTCCTGCTCTTTCAGTTTGGCGTTCTTTTGTAAATTCTTGTTTGATAAAACCAGTATTATACCGATGAGAAAAGCAATGATGAAAAAAGTAGATAAAGATATGACAAGGATGGTGTTCTGGGTTTTCTTTAAATCATATTTTCGTTGTAATAACCTGAACTCATAGTCTTTTTTCTCAACCTGATATTGCATTTGCAATTCGGATATTTTTTTTTGGGTTTCTCCATTCAATGAACTGTCCCTGGCATTTATATATTGAGTTTTTAGCTTAAAAGCCCTTTCCCAATTGCCTGCTTTTTCTTCTATTTCTGATAAAGACAACAATGCTATGACCTTATGCTCATGAAATCCCTCAGATTGAGACAAACTCAAAGTTTTTTCGTAACAAGCCCTGGCCTTGATAAGTTTATTTTGCTTAATATATATATCTCCGATGCCATTCAAGGCAACAATTTCCTTTTGCAAATTATGCGATTTTTCTGCATATTTATAGCCCTGCTGGAAGTAATCTAATGCCTTATCTATGTTTTTATTTTCAAATAGATAACTATTTGCGATATTATTCATCGTAGAAAATATTCCAATAGAATCCCTAAGTTGTTGAGACCCTTTTAAAGCTTGCTCATAGTATGTTATTGCCGTTTCGTACATTTTTAGATTAACATAGCAATTAGCAAGATTTGCTAAATAGACATATTCGGCATAGTTATTCCCCAACTCTTTATTAATTTGAAGTGCTTTCTTGAAATATTCTATCGATTTTCGTGGTTGATTAAGGCTTGAGAAATTTATTCCTATGCTATTGTACAATACTGACATATAGTGTTTATCCTTAACGCGTTCAAAATACCGTAATGCTTCTGAATAAAGAACAAATGCCTTTACATAATCTCCGTTTAAATTATAATAACGGCCCTTAATGTTGTTTATTAACGCGAAAATTCGTTCATTGTTAATCCTTTTTGCTATTGTCAATGCCTGATCAATATATTTACTTGCTATTACAATATTCCCTTTATAAAAATGTTCATATTCCGATTTATGAATCAACACCCTTGCTTTACAGGTGTCGTCATTCATGCTATTTGCCAGGATAGAAGCGGAATCAATGTATTTTAACCCTATCTCGGGATGTATCCTCAATTCTTTTGCGATGATCAGGAAATACCTCTCAATTTTAGGTTTGTTTTTCCGGGTCGTATTGGCCTGCTTTTGCTTTTGAATGGTCAAGGATACCAATATAATCAGGGCAATTAGCAAAACAGAAAATCCAAGGATCAGAATGCTTTTTTTTAGTCTGATCTTATTCAAATGGTTTTTCATGTTACCGCGAAAACATACAGGTTATGTTAACGCTTTTTTTGCAAAAATAGTTTAAACCTCAAAAACCCAGTATCTTTATTGCCCCAAAAAACGATACTTTGAAACACTTACTTCACCTTCTCCGGTCCCTGGTATTACCGGGGTTGATCATCTTACTGCCAACCATCGTATTTTCACAGGCCCTTGCCCAGTGGCGGGGGGCAGACCACAGGGGAATCTATCAAGAGGCTTCTGCACTGGCCGCCTGGCCCGAGTCAGGCCCCAAACTCTTATGGTCAAACGACACGGTGGGCGATGGATATGGTTCTCCGGTTATTCTCGACGGGAAACTTTATATCTGCGGCGCTATCGATTCCACAGCCTGCCTTTTTGTTTTTACGACCGATGGGAAATTATTGAAAAAAGCGCCTTATGGCAAAGAGTGGATGATCAACTACGTGGGATGCCGCAATACCCCGACCATCACCAGGGAGGCGATCTATCTCAGTACGGGACTGGGTGACCTGGTATGTCTCGATCGTGAAACTTTCGCTGAGAAATGGCATGTGGAGGGGAAAACCGGCTTTCATAATGTCCTTCCGTTGTATGGCCATTCCGAATCTCCCGCGGTTGACGGGAACCTCGTATTTTTCACGCCAGGAGGAAAAGACACAAATGTAGTCGCCCTCGACCGCTTTACGGGAAAAATTGTCTGGGTGTGCAAGGGCGACGGTGAACGTCCGGGTTACAACTCCCCACTTATCATCCATCTGCCTGCGCGTTCGATCCTGATAACCTTCTCTGCCTATTCACTCATGGGCATTGACGCGTACGACGGCAAACTCCTCTGGGCCCATCCACAGGTAAATCTACCGGTTGAGAAGCATGCGCCTGGTAACGGCGATACTCACAGCAATACCGTTTGGTATGAAGACGGAACGATATTTTATATTGCAGGCGATGGGAATGGTGCGGTCAGGCTTGCCCTCTCTGCCGACGGGACCAGTATCAAACAGGTTTGGCGCAACCCGGTGATCGATAACTATATGGGTGGCTTTATCAAACAAGGGGACTTGATCTACACCGGCGCTGACATAAAAAAAGCAATATATAGTCTGGATGCCGTTACAGGTCAGGTAACCGATACATTGAAATGCGGCATTGGCGCCATGATTTCTGACGGAAAAATGCTTTACTATTACAACCAACGCGGCGAGATGAACCTGGTCCGACCTGGCGCTTCAGGCATAAAGATGATAAGCAGGTTCAAGGTAACGCAGGGCACAAAAGAACATTTCTCCCATCCGGTGATCGATCATGGAGTGTTATACCTCAGGCATGGCAAAGCGCTGATGGCCTGGGATATTTAATTTTGAGACGGCCCCGAAAAGTCATATCTTTCATTTTTCAACATAGAAGATGCAAAGATGCAAACATATCATATCCAATTATTTAAGTTTTATGTATTAGCGACTTGGCAGTGAAAAGTAGTTTTCGGAGTAGGATCAAGGTTTTTTGAACAACAGCTCAGGTAAAAGAATTCAGCATTTCCGATGTACATCGGCATTTGATTTATTTCAGAAGGGGGCCCGGTTCAGTTGAATATCTTCTGTCCCGGTATCATTTCTCCCTGCAAAATATATTGCCGGACAGAAGTTTCGATTTCTTCTTTTGGCATATATCCTGAAGCTACCGCAATAAAATCAGCTACTGTAAGCGGTTCTTTTTTTTGTTCAGCTACTGCTTTCAGGTTGCGCATAAAATCGCGATACGTTTTGGAGCCATTGCTTTGTTCTGTAATTCTTTTATCAATAAAGGCGGCGAACAATGCTCCGCGATTGTACGGAAGCTTTTCATAATCATGATTTTCCCAGAAATGCTTCATGATCTCTTCGTTCGGGGTATTATTTACCGGGTTGGCAGACAATTTATCGTAAGTATCCCTAACGGTTTCCTTCAACTTTCCGGAAGGCATAATGCCACTTTGTGAAAGCAAATACCAGGTAGTATAGTCTGTAAAGCCCTCATCGAACCATTGGTTATCCTCACCCATGGAAACGCAGCCTGAGCCTATATAGCGATGCATGATTTCATGCGAAATGGTATATACAACTGCGTCATTGGCTAAAATAGCATCTCCCGAATATTTCACATGGAATCCTCCGTTAAAAGAGGTTCCTGAGATATCATGGTAATCAATATCCAGAAATGGCGAGGCAACCAACGAGTAATAGCTGCCGTTTAAGTTGCCCCAAAAATCCGTCATGGCAGGCAGAAAAGAATCGAAATAGTTCATAAAACGGTTAAGATTGTCCCTGTTCTTTTCATTGATGCGAAGTACTACATAATTTTTTATACCCGCCATCTCACGTTTTTCTATATGGAGATCTGAAGCGCCGGTAACCAGGGCATCCATGCCTTCCGACAATTTAAGGGTTATCGTCCCGCCGGGTTTCAGTTCCGGCGCAAAACTGAAGTACATGGGAAAAGCCGGGTTTTTGCTTAATGTCACCGACATCATCATACTGTCCTGAAGTTTCTCGTCAATTTCCGGATTCAAAAAGAGGGTATGCGAAAGTGAAAAGAAATAGTTATCGGTAATTATGGGACGGAACATTTCACCAACAACCCTTTGTTCGGGTTTATGGGTATCAATAATATCGTAGGTTATTTTAACAGGGGTGTTGCCGGGATAATAAAACGTAATAGTACTTTTTACTGAATCAACTTTGAATTTTACCGAAGAGGTAAGGTTGATCATGCTTTTTAGCAAGTCTTTCATGCCGCCATAAAATTCATTTCCATACTTAAATGTTGTGCTATCTGCGATAACTGGAGCATAAATTACACGAACATGCATAATGCCCGGCCTGATTTCCAAAAGATAGTCCAAACTTACATTGGCATATATGGATGGTTGGATAGCTGTAATAAAAATAAATAAAATCCCGGCCAGTACCCCGGGACCGGAATATAATATCATGCAGGAAATAAAAGGCAGAAGGATAATCGCTGTTATAAAAAAGCATCAGGAACGGTCAACCTGATGCTTCAAAACCTTATTGTATGCCAAACACACTCATCTAATTCTAAAAACGCATTCAACGACCGTTGAAACAAATATACGACAAATTACCTTTAAATCCTACGAAAACTTTAAATATAATCTGGGATTCCAGAAATGGATAAGTTTTACCCGTGAGAATTCAGATATACACCTGCTTCGCGTGCGGGAAATGATAAAAATCACCATCTCTGGATAAGAGCAATCCGTTAAACAAAAAAGTCCCGCGTCAGGCGATTATTTACCTGACGCAGGACTTCTTGAATTTAATCACTTACAGGGGTAACTTATTTTATAACAAACTTATAAGTTCCCTTTGCTGTATTGTTTTCCAGACGGATAAAATAAATGCCGGAACCCAGGTTTGAAAGCCTGAAATTTTTCTGGAGTTGACCATTAACAGTAACATCATTTTCCTGGTAAACGGTTTTACCAAGGGTATTGGTAATGATCATGTCCCCAACAAAGGGTTTGGGTGTGTTTACGGTAAGGGTAAACTCTCCCTGGTTTGGATTGGGGTAAACAGAAACCTGGACCTGCTCTTTTTCAGCGATTCCAACGCCCGGGGTGACATAAATAAATCCCGGCATTGCGAGTGTATCGATCTGGCCTCCGCGGTTAACGATCAGGGTCACATCATACAAACCCCCGTGGTTATAAGTAATGGTAGGCATAGAGTCGGTAGATGAACCTGGTGTCCCACCCGGGAAAAGCCATTGATAGGATTCAGAAGTGTTAACATATCCGCCCGAGATAGCTCTGTCAAAAGTCACCGATCCATTGGCATTGATGGTATCATTATTGGCTGTAATATCAATCGTTAACGGGAGAAGGCCACTTTTAATAGTCTGTATTTCTTCGCGTTTATTTACAGGATATCCACCTGCACTAAAAGTACCCTGTGACGCATCAACATTTTGTACTGTTGCAACAAACTCGCAGTTGCTAACAATCCATGCGGGATCGAGATCCAGGGATAAATTATAAGTCTGGGTGTTCCCGGAAGAAAAATCTACAACTGTTCCGTTCTTATCTGGAACCATCAGGCGATTAACAAAATGAAGCCAGTGTTGCCCCTGCCAGTTTTTGTAAATATTGGATTCAGTAACAAAGAAGAAAAGTTTTATACTACTTCCGGTTACGGTACCGACTTTGGTAACGGTAACAGTAACATTATAATGCAGATTGTCGTTTGTGAAGGTCATGGAAAGATCAATAGGGGAATTAACGGCAATCCTGGTATTGTATTTGGGAAGAAACTGGGTATATAGGGATTGCGAATGGCTTCCTCCAACAATCCCGCTAATGCCATCAAAAGTGGAAGTGGGATACCCGGGGGCGTTATAAAGGGTTTCGCGTGAACGGGCGCCGACATTGCTATACTGATCTGTTCCGAGCCCGTTACAATGATTTTCAATTACTGCAACGTATTTACCGTTAGCAAGCATATCTTCTGCTCCCATAGCAGCTCCGGGGCAGTAGGTACATAATGTGCTGGTTTCAATTTCCAGACATACCATTTTACGCGGTACATCCTGAGCCCAGGCAACCGACAAGGTCAAGAATAAAAGTCCTAAGAGGAAAAATTTTTTCATATGTGTTTATTTTTATTTTATGGAAATGCAAAATTATGAAAAATTTGTTTACAGACCTTTCCTAAAAGTCAGCAATTTAAAATGAACCTGCGATTTGCATCTCACCGGTATAATCTTTATATTTGCTTTTAAACCTCCTTGTTCATATCCTGTTGCAAGAAGATAGATCAGCTTACTATTTTGGAAGTATAAACAATCAACTAACCTTAAAAACAATAGTTATGAAAAGCAGATTAGTATTCTTAGGAATGGTATTTCTTTTCTTTTCCTGTGGTTCACCTAATCAGAACGCCAAAAACGATCAGAAAGAAAGTACCGGTCAGACTGCTGGAGTTGAAACAGAAACAGTTCAGGCCCCAAAAATCAATACCGATTCCCTGGTAAAAGTGATTGATGTGGAAAGAGAGAAAATTGAGCGTAATTTGAAATCGTTAAAAAGGACAACGCTCACAACAACAAATCTCAGGGCACAGATAAAACAAAAGTGGTCGAAAATAGATTTTTACGCGGAAGCTTCGCAAATAGTAAGGATAAAGACTTATCCCTATGATAAAATTTCTAAACGTACTGAAGAATTTTATTTTCAAAAAGGGAAATTGATCCTGGCTTTCATTGAAGACGAAGGGGCACAATACAAGGGCAAATCGGATAAACGGGTTGGAAAAACCTATTATTTTTTCAATGATGCCGGTATTAAAGAGATCAACCAGACAACCGAAATAGAAACATCAATCAGACAGTCTGACAGCGAACGGCTCCTTCAGGAGGCCAAGGAATATATCGAATTGTTCCCGAAAAAGTAATTTTGGGCTTACTTCGAAAAGTCAGATTCTGGCAAACCAAACCTTCCGGGTTTTTGCCTCCCCGCTATTTCAGGATGATCAATGGAAGGGAATTGCGCGTGAGGTTTGTCCCAATAACAAGCTGATAGGATCCTGACTGAAGAGAGGGCACCGGAACAGCCACCTGATGGTCGCCTTTTGACATTCTTCCCAGGTAGAGGGTCCCAATCTTTTGTCCTGATATATTATATAAATCGACAGAGACCTGCCGCTCGCCTGGTAGACTGAAAAAAATCCCGGCGCTGGTTTTACAAGGATTTGGTAAAACCCTTAGTGCAGAGAGGCTCTCAGTTTCCTTCTCCGGGACAGCGCTCAGCGTTTCATAATTGATGGCTGCCTCGAAGATCTCCGAGACAAATTGGGGGGCGACCAGTTCCGTTGCGGCTGCATTGGGGTGCGAATCGCCGGCACCGGCAGCATATGACGACAGCATCATTCCATTAGGGCC
>JALNWE010000093.1 GCA_023231065.1 Bacteroidales bacterium | reverse complement strand
TCATTGCCTGAATATCTTGTAACCCGAAGTTCACAGCATAGCATGCAGGCTTCGGTTTACATTAAAGATTATCAGAAAGATGCAAGGCTGGAGATATTTGATATCAACGGAGGGTTGAAATCCTTACAAACCCTTGCCTCCGGCCAGCGTGAGACAAAATTTGATGTTAGTTTAATGAGCCCTGGGTTATATTTGCTCCGACTGGTTTATCAAAACAAGCAGGTGACAACCGTGAAGTTTGTAAAAGAATAGATGGCTATTATGAAGTTTATTTTTTATTTCAAACAGGAGGAATAATAAAGTCACCCATCCATTTATGGAATTACTCCCAAATTCGTTCCCTTGAACGATTTGAATATACAAGCCGGTACCAAATATTGAATTTACCCCGAAAACTACTTTTCACCGCCAAGTCGCTAAGGCGCAAAATATTAAATAATTGAATTGATATATTTGTGGTTTCGCGGTAAAAAAAATGATTTGACTTTCCGGAATCGGTTCGGGATTTGCACTTTAAGCCTGTGTTCCTTTTGAAAAACCTTCCAGGTTTAAATTCAACAGGTTGGTGTTTATTATCAAACCACAACCATGTTCATTAGTTAAAACCTGGAAGGTTTGGTTTACAATATCCAAGATCCAGCATCGTATGCGCTAATCTTGTCCAGTTTCTTCCAGAATATTTTCACTTCCCAGACAACAATAATACATTTTTTGTTATGTTTGTTGCCTTCATAACAAAACAACATTTAAATAACATACCTGATTGCCGTCACTAGACTTGACCGGGGCAGGGAACCACCTGTTTTAGAATCATCAACTCATTTAATTACACCGATTTATGCGCCCGACTTTATTTCTTTTTTTACTTGTCCTTTTAATTCCAGGATGTAAGAAAAAAACGGATCCAGCTCCTGATTACAATTGTAACTGTCAGCCTTATGGTAAGAACATGCTTTCTTTGTTTATCCCGAAAGCTACAGCTCTTTTCCCTTATGAAAATGACCAACGACGATGGGGTTTTATAGATCAAACCGGAACCGTTGTGATTAGCCCTTCCTATGCCGGGGCCTGGGGATTTTCCAATAACCGGGCAATGATTATTGATGACACAAACGGTATCCAGTTCGCCGGCTTCATCGATGCAACCGGGGCCAGGGTGGTTTCAGCTAAATTCCGTCTTGTTACTGATGCTTATTATTCTTCAGAAGGATTGATCCCTATGGGGGATGTGAAAAAATGGTTATTCGGTTATATTGATATGACCGGACAGGTAAGGGTCCCATTCATTTATGCATACGGTTCCAATTTCCATGATGGATTTGCCGCCGTTATCCTGGGCAATAAAGTTGGCGCCATCGATGTCAACGGAAATGTTGTTATTCCGATCATTTATGATGAAATTTCTCTTTTTTCTGAAGGTCTTGCGTTCGCTTATAAACAGGGTCAAAAAAGAGGGTATATCACTCCCTCTAACGAATATAAATTCCAGGGGGATTATTTACAAGGTTCTGTTTTTATGTATGGAAGGGCTCCTGTTGAAGATCAGGATTCCCGCCTTATTGGATTCATCGATACCACCGGACAATACGTGATACCCCCGGTTTACACGGCCGTCAACATTTTTTCTGAAGGGCTTGCCGCGGTCCGGTTCGATAATAAATGGGGATTTATTAATACTTCCGGTAAAACCGTGATTAAACCCCAGTTCGACGATGTTGCAGCGGGTTTTTGCAATGGACTTGCTCCTGTCGGGAAAAACGGTCAATGGGGTTATATCAACCGGTCGGGGAGTTTTGTCATCACTCCGCAATTTGATGATGCTGACATTTTTTATTGCGATCTGGCCCGGGTTTGGTACCTTGATGGGACTGAGGGTTATGTAAATAAATCAGGGGAAGTCGTTTATCATTCAAGATATAAAGTAAAAGAGAAAAGCAATAAATCGAAAATCGCCTCTGCCATTTCAAAATTTAGCATCCGGAGCAGTAAAAACCAATAGGTCGGATTTGCCATAGATTTTATTTATTATCTGTTGGCACAGAAGCTTTATACATTTTCTTCATAAATATATATTATCTTCTTACCTTTGCATAAACGAATAAATGCAGAAGAAACCTCTGATATCACAGTCACTGAAACGGGATTTGTTTGGGACGATGATAAAACCAGGATTGCTTTCCAGAGTGGCATTCGGGATCATGCTGATTGACCCTCAAACACATCTGGTCGTCGATATTAACGATACAGCAGTGACTATCCTGGGCATTCCCCGTGAAGTCATTCTGGGACATGAATGTACATCATCGGCCTGTATGGGCATAGGGTATGGATGCCCGTTTTTATCTGGCGTCAATATTGAAGGGCATCCGGGAAGACGCCAGGTCGAAAAAGCAGATGACGTTGTCCCGGTTTTGCGTAGCTTTAGCAAAATCGTGATCGATGGGAAACCATTCATCGCCGAATGCTTAATAGATATTACGGACGGGAAGGACGCAGAAATTGAGTTAAAGTATCACGAAGATCTCCTGCGGGCGGTATATGAAAATGCCAGTGTCGGTATGGCTATCCTCGACATGAACGGAAATTTTTACCAGGTCAACCGCGCCCTTTGCGAAATGCTTTGGTATACGGAAGAGGAACTGCTCTCTCATAAGTACACTGTAACTCATCCCGATGACCTTGTGCGTAGCGAACACGTCCTGGCTCAGCTAAAGACCGGAAGTATCCATAAAAACATTATGGAAAAACGATATGTTCGTAAAGACGGATCCATTATTTATGCTTTGCATAACGTATCGCTGATACGCGATAATATCGGTAATCCTTATCTGTTTATCATTCAGGCACAGGATATTACTTACCTGAAAGAATCCTTACAGAAAGCAGTTGAAGCGGACAATCTTAAAACAACGTTCCTACAGAACCTGAGCCATGAAGTCCGTACCCCTGCCAATGCCATTATCGGTTTCTATGAATTAATGAAAGATCCCGAATGCAATCAGGAGGAAAAAACGGAATATATTGATTTGATCAGAAATGGAGTTGAACAATTCATCTCCATACTGAATAACATTGTCGATATTTCGAAAATCGAGACATCCCAGCTTCCTGTTAAGAAAGAAATCATTGATGTTAATCGTTTCATCCGGGAAGTCTACAACAAATATTCGGCAAAAATTAATATGGAAAACCATCCCGGGGTTGAGTTTTCCTTGTATATGATGGATATCCCTAATACTGTTTTTATTGAAGGTGATGAAATAAGGCTTAAACAGGCATTGGATTTTTTACTCGATAATGCTTTCAAATTCACACGGGTTGGAACGGTTACACTCGGTTGCCATATCAATTCCCAAAAAGAGGTACTGTTTTTTGTGACAGATACTGGCATTGGTATCCCTCCGGAAAAGCAGGAGTATATTTTCAATAAATTTCGCCAGGGAGATGAATCCGGGACCCGGCAATTTGGTGGCCTTGGACTTGGCTTAACGCTTGCCCGCGATTTCATTACATTGCAGGGAGGTAAATTATGGCTGAAGTCAGAACCGGATAAAGGAACATCTGTCTATTGTTCAATGCCAATTACCGGGGAAAAAACAAGGCCAAAGAAAGGCAGGGCAGACATTTCGTCGTTAGGAATCATTGACCTGACGGGGAAATCGATTTTAATTGCCGAAGATACCGACAGCAATTATACCGTATTGGAACGTTGGCTGAAAAAAACCAACGCCAGAATAATCAGGGCAAGGAACGGCCTGGAGGCTATTGAGATGTGCCATCATGATGATACCATCAACCTGGTGCTGATGGATCTTCAAATGCCCGTTGTCAACGGCTATGATGCCACCACGGAAATCCTGGGCTTTCGTCCCGGATTGCCCATCATCGCTCAAACAGCCTATTCACTCGATTTTGATGAACATAAGGCAATAGAGATTGGGTGTGTCGCTTACTTTTCAAAGCCCCTTGATCTTTCAGATCTGCTCGCCGTGATCAAAAAACACCTGGGATAAGGCAAGCCGCCCCGTTTCCTGGGCGGCTATGACCAAACCTGATCCTAAACAAGCCACACATGGTTTTGTTTCAGTAACTACCAGTATATCAATCGTGCCAGTGCATTATAAATTTCACTGTTTTGTTAGTTTCCCCTGTTTCAAGTTTTAACAGGTAAATACCATTGGCTATTCCTGCCAGGTTAAAATCCGAGTTGTTCAGATTGAAATTATGTACCCCTGCTCCGAAGGGTTTATCCAAAACTGTTCCTACGCATTTTCCTGTAATATCAAACAATGTTACCCGAACGTTTGATTTTTCGGAAAGATTAAAAGAAATACAGGAACCAGCCGTGACAGGATTGGGGAAAATTTCCAAATTCAAATCGCTTGGTTTTAAATTGTTATCAGGGATTCCCACTCCATGTCCTATAACCTGGAAAGCCGGGTGAAAAATTTCAAAAGTGTAATTTGATGAGGCGTCTGCCAATGTCAGTTTTAAATCAATAAAAGTTGTATCGGTGCAGGAGCTAAGGATAGGCGTTAAATCACTTACAAAATATTGACCGTACCTAAAGATTGAATCATAAAGCCCGGGCCGCTCTTCAACAGGCAGACTGGTCCAGTTTTCTTCATCATATTTTTTATAGTATAAATACGCGGCGCTGATATCTTGGATCTCATTGTCAATAAAATCGGCTGCTGAAAAGTGAAGAGTTGCCTGTGCTGAATAAGCATACGATTCACAAATAATGTTGTTGGAGTTCAATATTTTGAAGGAGGTCAGAACGGGTGGGTTCGGATCGGCGCCGGGAATATTGAAAATGTTCCGGGTTTGAACCTTTCCTTGTATTCCTTTAAGATAATAATTACTATCAGTAACTGAAAAGGAATAGGGACCGGAGGCTGGTATAGTATATGGTTGCTCAAAGCGGAACAAGGTGTCCGATTGTAAAATATCCGTACCTTGTTTTATATAATAAAGACTCGAATAACTATCCAATTTGCGGATATCGTTGCCCTGGCCGGTAACATCAGAATAGCTGAAAATGCTGGTCGCATCATTAACACTGTAAGTGTTAATAAATGGCGCAGAATTGCCGAAGTTCACAATGGAATTGTTTAACACACTATAATCTGCCTTCGCAGGTGGGAAAAACAAGCAATACTGGATGGTGTCCCCCTCAGTAATGTAAAACGGTTTACCTGAAATTCTCTTTTCGGGATTGTCGTAGGCCGGAACACCTTCCCAGAAATCAACTGCAGCAACACAGTTCACAATGTTGGTATTCTTAAAAATATTATTTAAATAAATACTTAGGGAATCCAAATTTTTTGAAGGATATGTGGTACTAAAGTCATCGAAAGTTGAATACATCCAATAGTATGGATCATCACGTAATCTGGATATGGTCCCTGTATGAAAATTCAGATAATCATCAACAGCGCTTGGGGATTCGAGAAAAACGTTGGTCATTTTTTTATAGGTATCTGGTTTGCTTTCAAGAATAGTATCAGCTGAAATACCATTCAGTTGATCAAGATCGAGAACGTACATTTTCCCCTGTTTAACATTGCTTTGTCCAAAGCTGATTTTATAGTCGGGATTGACATCAGAGAATCTAACATAATCCTTTGGAAAACCAATCATCCCACCGGCAGATGACTGAAAAATCAAAGGGGCGGGGAACTCAACATTGATTTGCTTGAAATCCCTAATTATTGTGGTATCATCAGGTAAAAGAGGTATATTATTTTCATCCATCCCATGAAAATAAACATAGTGATGAGCGGCCTCGGAAAGGATTATTGTTGTATCAATATCTGCATTTACATTAAGGTCATGCAGGAAAACATATAGTTCGTCTCCGGAATTTATGAAATCGTATGTATTAATCATGATTTCATAAATTCCTTCCTGAACCTCTATATCGGCTACTGTTTGTCCGCTTGACCAGTTGAAATCGCCATAACTGTTTGTTTTGCTGGTCATTATTATAGAAAATGTCATAACATCAAACCGCAGGGTAACATGATGCGATATTCTGGATTCCGGTTTATTCAAGGTATAATTGTTCTGAAACGTGGTAGTATTGGAGGTGTTTAAAAATTTTATATCGGGTTTCAACTCACCGTTAAAACTCTTTCCGCTGACTGCGGAGATAATGCCCTTGCTGCCTTTCAGGTAGCAGGTTTTTGTTCCATCGGCAAATTCACGTGTTTGAAAAGTTTGGCTCAAGCATTGACCCATAATCAGGAGGTAACAGAAGATTGATAATAGTTTTTTCATAAATCGAAGTTTTTAGTTTTACATAAAATTTGCAGCCAAAATGACTTTGGAGCGTGAAACAAAGATATATCCGGCAAGAGCCGGTATCCTAATTTTCATGGTAATAGAATGGTAGATGGGGGAAAATTGACCGTCCCTTTCAAAAAGAGGTTTTACACTTTGAACAGCAACATGTTATGCGGATAAATGAAAAGGAGATCAGGTGCAATTCCGGTTAGCAGGAGCGTGGATGGGAGAAATTTGAGTTATTTATATACAGCTTATATACCGCGGATGAAATCTTCGAGGGAGATATCTTTATCAATTTTCAGCTTTTTCCGAATATGATACCGGATAGTTTTCACTGATTCGGGCAGAATGTTCAACATCTTGGCAATCTCTTTGTTCCGCAGGTTGATCCGCAGGTATGCGCACATTCTCAATTCATTTTCGGTCAATTCGGGGCAGCGGTTTTTAATATCGTTAAAGAAATTCCGGTGAACTTTAACAAAGAGTTCTTTGAAATGGACCCAATCTTTGTCCTGGTTGAGATTTTCCTTTAATATATGTTTCAGGTCGTTATAGGGTTCCCGCCCCATGGTCTCTTTTTTAAAATACTGTTCATTCCGTTCATAGATATCGGCTAAAATCTCATTTTTTGAGATAAGTTGAAGGGAGGTAGCAGTAAGTTCCCGGTTCATTGCATCGATCTCGGATGTCAAACGAAGATTCTCCAGGTGATTAATCCTTTGATCGGCGCTCATTTTTTCATTTAGGTGTATGTTTTCCAGTTCGGTAAGCCTGACGGATTTTTTCAGGTTTTTATAAGCCAGCCTGATCAGAATGCCAATCAGGATAGCCAGTATAAAAAATAATCC
Organism: Bacteroidales bacterium; assembly: GCA_023231065.1. Classification (GTDB taxonomy): domain Bacteria; phylum Bacteroidota; class Bacteroidia; order Bacteroidales; family FEN-979; genus CAIVAT01. Next base: position 2,577 of record JALNWE010000093.1, on the reverse strand, counting down.
CAAGGACAGAGAGAGAAACAGGGTTTGTTTTTGTTTCACGGTATATTTTTCGAGAAGGAGCCTTGTTTCATATTCATTTTTCTGAAGGTCATATTTCCATTGAAGGTCGGCTATTTGTTTACGGGTATCCCCATTCAGGATTTCGTTCTGAATGTCGGTGAATCCTTTATAATACCCTAAAGAAAGTTTATAGTTCCCGGTTTTTTCCTGTATCTCCGACAATGACTTCAAGGCCAGCATCTCCCCTTCCCTCAATCCGATTTTCTTAAAAAAAGCCAAACCCCTCTCCACAAATTCTTTGGCCCTTACAAGATCACCGGCATCAAAATACAAGGCTCCCCTGTTATAGTAAGAGCTCCCCATCAGTCTTTGATTATTCATCCTCGTTGACAGATATATTGCCCGGTCAAGAAAACCGGCGGCCTCCTGTAAATTACCGTTTTTCCGGCAGCCATTGCTCATGTTAATGTAAGTAGCTACAATCTGCACAGAATCCTGGATCTTACCGAAAGTTTGCAGGGATTGTTTATAATAATAATTGGCTTTGGCCACATTGTTTTTCTCCACATAGCATCCGGCAATATTCAGTTTTATTACTGCCTGCTCCCGTTCTTTACCCAGCGCCCGGAATATCTCATCGGCTTTGATATAATATGTGATCGATTTGTCATATTCTTTTAAATTGGAGTAAACCAACCCCAACCCGTTATAAACGACTCCGATATCATGTTTGTCGCCTTTCTCTTCAAAAATTTTTAACGCCGATTTCAGTGCGACCATGGCCCTGTAATAATCGTCCTTATCAAGATACAGGTTGGCGATTACATTTGTCGTCTTAGCTATTAATATCTGATTTTTCAGTAGCCCGGCCAGTACTTGTGCTTTTTCACAATAGGGCAATACACTATCCGGTTTTTCCAGGTCAAGATAACAGGAGGCTTTGTAATAATATGATTTTGCCAGGGCATTGCTGTCGTTCAAGGCAATGGCAATAGCAATGGTTTTGCTGATATAATCCAACCGTTTAACAGGGACCTTGTAATAATTTAAATTAATGGAATCCATCAGCCCCTTCAGCCTTTTTTTCTGCATCGACGTAACCTGATCATCCCGCCGGTCATGGTGATTCAAAGTAACCAGCAGAATCGTAGCAGCCAGGATCAATGCGACCGGAATAATTATCAGAAGGATGTGTTTCCTCTCCATTTTCATACCCATGGATATCTTGCTGATCTGCTATGCTGTGGCAAGATACTGAAAAAAAGCGGTAATCATCCTCCTTTAACATTTCTAGTAGATTTGCTTTACATTTGGACTCTTAAATAAAATTCCTCTTTAACATGTCTGGCCCTGAATACAAAAAGCCAATTGTTTTTGGCGGTGTCATTCTGATTATCGTGGTTTTATCCACATTGTTCTTTGTGTGGCACGATAACCACGTTGCTGAAAAAGGTAAATACAGCATTGAGAATGCAAACATAAACAGATTGGTTAATCTTCGCTGTATAGTGTAGATTTCATGTCAATAAAGTAAGACGACAATCTCACTCATTCAAAAGAAAATCAATGCCTTGCAGATATCCAGCGGTATAACTTGATGTTTTTTATTGCCAATTAATTAACAATCAGTTGGCTAAAAAGAAAAAGAGACTGCCTCGGACTTTTGAGACAGCCTCTTTCAATAACTAAATTTATATTTGTATTTATTTAATTTTCAGTTATTTGACTAACTGTTATTCTTGTTTTACAAACTTTCCCTGCACAACTCCTTCATTGGTATAAATTTTATAGAAATACATACCGGTATTTACATTTTCTTCCCATGTGAATTCAGATTTACCTATACAATTGATTGTACGTTGACTAATAATTTTACCCATAGCATCGTAGATCTCGAATATAGCATTACCATTTATTGGTTTCTCAACCTTAATGGTAACGGTTTTGCTGAATGGATTTGGATAAACACTGTGTGACAAGGCATTGATTGATGGTTTTTCAATCAGGCCAACAATATCACCAACATAAAACAATGGCGTTAATTCCTGCCTTTGAAAATTTCCTGCTTCATCTGTAACAACAATCTTTAACGAAACCCATTGATCATTTACTAAACCCGTCAACGGCGCCAAACTCACTTCAAAGAAATTTCCGTAAGAAACATGGAACATATTTTCTTTTTCAGAGGCTTCCAACTGCGTATAGGTTTGACCATCGGTTGTCCAATAGACTTCGATGGATGGTTTGCCAGTATATAACATTTTGTATGGATTATTATATTCGTCATAAACAATACTAAAATCACCTGCCGCAATTTCTATTTTTGAACTTTCCAAATCCAGCACGTTAATATTTTCTTTGCCATCCTGATCGATAACACGTAAGATTGTCAAAGTTGGTGGCATGGCATCTTCTTTATTAAGGTCAAATTCGATGTCGGAAGTGTTGTTCAATGTAACATTGTAGGCATGTACTTCACTGTTGCTGGCACTCATATGAACTATCCCTGGATCAGAATTCGTTGAAGTGAATAAATTCATTGTATCTTGAGAAACAACATTTCCATTGACATCAATG
>JALNWE010000092.1 GCA_023231065.1 Bacteroidales bacterium | reverse complement strand
ATAATTTTTCATTCTTATTGAACCTCCTTTTAAGATATAATTCTATAACTTTACAAAAAAACCAAGACAATGAAAGAGCTTTCCTTAACATTGGCCAATATGGATGAAGCATTCCCTTCATCGTTCACACAAGAACAACTTGCCAAAGCAAAAACCATTTTCTTAAAAAAATTAGCTGAAGATGCGCATTCCTTTTACCAGGGTAAAATTCAGGTTGTGCCCAAGGCGCCTGTGGCTGGATTTAACTGGTTTAATGTTTGGTACACACCTGGCGTATCAAAGGTTTCAACCAATATAAGGGATAATAACGATTGCTCTTTTGAACTGACAAACCGTGGAAACCTGGTTGCAGTTGTGAGCGATTCAACCCGTGTCCTGGGCGATGGCGACTGTACCCCGCCGGGAGGTTTGGGCGTTATGGAAGGAAAAGCATTCCTGATGAAATACCTGGGCGGTGTTGATGCCGTGGCATTGTGTATTGACAGTAGGGATAAAGATGGGAAACATGACCCCGATAAAATCATTGAGTTTGTAAAGATGGTCCAACCTAGTTTCGGCGCCGTCAATCTGGAAGATATTTCACAACCCAACTGTTTTAAAGTATTGGATGTTCTCCGCGAAGAATGCGATATCCCGGTCTGGCACGACGATGCCCAGGGAACAGCTTGCGTTACTTTAGCCGGATTGATCAATGCCCTGAAATTAGCCGGTAAAAAGATTTCCGATGTTAAAATTGTCATGATGGGAGCCGGGGCCGCCAATACTACCATCGCCCGGTTGCTTATTACCGACGGGGCAGATCCTTCCAGGTTGATCCTGTTTGATACCAAAGGTTCGCTCCATGCCGGTCGTACGGATATTAAAGCCGATACCCGGTTTTACCGTAAATGGGAATTATGCGAAACTACCAATCCAAACCGTGTGGCGACAATGGATGAAGCCATCGCTGGGGCCGATGTGCTGATCTCCCTGTCAACGCCGGGACCCGACGTGATAAAGAGGCAATGGGTGAAGAGTATGGCCGAAAAAGGAATCCTCTTCGCCTGTGCCAACCCCGTACCTGAAATTTATCCTTATGCTGCTAAAGAGGAAGGAGCTTTTATTGTAGCTACAGGCAGGGGCGATTTTCCGAACCAGGTGAACAATTCCATTGGATTCCCCGGTATTCTTAAAGGGGCTTTGATGGTAAGGGCACGGAAAATTACCGATAACATGGCCATCGCCGCAGCCTATTCATTGGCAAACTATGCGGAACGCCGGGGCATCAGTCCCGATAACATTGTCCCCAATATGGAAGAAGCCGGAGTATTCCCACACGAAGCAGCCGATGTGGCCATGCAGGCTATCAAAGATGGAGTCGCACGGGTTCAGATAACGCGGGAAGAAGCCTTTCAAAAAGCTAAAAAAGACATCGATCACGCACGCTCCCTTACCCAGTCATTAATGGATAATGGATTTATTAAAAACCCTCCCGCGGATATGATCAAAAAAGCGCTCAATTTCGCCATTGAGCAGGTACAAAAATAACCACTACTTCGAAAGACGGATCAGGCGGGCGCCATGTGGCCATGTTTTCATCTCAAAATGGCGGCAAACCTGACCCAGATCTTTCTGTACCCAAAGATCGCGCATCTGACATTTCCCATCCAGGGTTAATGCTTTCATTTCTACGGGAATATTCATGGCTTTTTCGGTTTTGTTGAACAAGCCAACGGCTTTGCTCCCATCTTCCAGATCCCGGATCCAGATCTCGTATTCTCCGGTTTTTTTAACCTGAATCGCTTGCTTGCCCAAAGGGTCCTGGTTAACAGCCAATACTTCATCATTGGTGAGCAGGCTCAGGGTAAAAGCATCGAGCTGGGTCAGATCACAACCGATCAATAGGGGGGAGGCCAGTAAGCTCCATAACGTGATATGGGTATATTGCTCTTCTGGTGTCAGGCGGGTATTATGCAGCGAAGGCCCCCATCCGACCCGTCCCACTACCAGCATGTCCGGGTCGTTCCAGCGACCGGGGGCCGAATAGGGGGAACATTTATCCTGGCTGAACCCAATCAGCGAGAGGCTTTCCCATGTATCTTCAATATCGCCGGTAGTACGCCACGAATTTCCATCCACACTGGCTCCCCATTTCCATACATCGCCCATCCCATATTGGCAAAGGCTGTAATGAATGTCGCGGTTGACGTTCCGGAGCGCACGCCTCATTACCTGATACGGGTATTTTAACTGTTCCGGCGTGGGATCGGGGGCAACCTCGCTGTAAGAACACCAGTCATACTTCAGATAATCTATTCCCCATGCAGCATAATGTTGTACATCTTTCTCTTCAAAACCCAAACTTCCTTCATAACCTCCGCATGTTTTACGACCAGGCGATGAATAAATTCCGATTTTTAATCCCAGGGAATGTACATAATCGCACAATGCCCTCATGTTGGGAAACTTCGAGTTGGTAAGGATATTTCCATCCTTGTCATGCATATATTCCCACCCATCGTCAATGTTGATATAGGTCCAGCCATGGTCTGACAACCCACTGGATTTCATGGCATCAGCAGATTGCCGGATCTTTTCATCGCTTACACTCAAACCCCAGCAATTCCAACTGTTCCAGCCCAGCGGTGGAGTAAGGGAAATGACATCGCCCACTACAATCTTCAGATCGCGTTCACAAAAACCAAGATGGTTCTCAACTTTTAATTTTACGATAAATTCTCCTTTTTTCTTTAAAACGCCGGTGATGACACCATCGTCCTCATTAATTTTCAAGCCGGCCGGCAGATCCAGGGCAGTATATTTTAAGCGCCCTTCCCCGGTTGCGGTAACCTTAAACTGGAAAGGAGACCAGGGACGGACTCCAAAGACCTTTGCTCCGGTAATGCGGGGCCCTTTCGGCGGTTTTGGCGTCAGGATCCGCGGAACATCCACTGTATCACAAATCTGTTTTCCCGTGGTTGCTTCAGTAAAACAGATAAAAAGGTTGACCGCTTTGTCAAAACTGGTTTTAAAGGAAATCTGTTTATCAATGATCAATCCTGGAGTGAGATCAATCCCGGTTTTTTCTGTATATAACCCGATTCCACCTTCCTGTTCGACAGCCCTGATCACCAAATTCCCTTTAAATTCATTTTTTCCGGAAATATTTTTTATCACGATATTTTTTTTCAAGATATTCTCACCTTCAAAATCGTATGGAGACGAAGTAAGATCAAACCGGACATAATCCTTCAGGCCGGGCATGGCAATCTCAAAAGGTTGGCTGAACATGCCTCCGGGACCGCTGAAATCAAAAACCCTCACGGCAATCACATTTTCTTTATCCCATTGGATCCTGGGATCGTTTACCGATAATACATAATTCCGGTTGAGGTCCCACTTTCCCCATATCTTGTTGAAATCTGCTGAAGGCAACGAATTCATGGCCATCGTTGTACCGTTTTCGCCAATAAGCGCTCCGTTCAGGAAAACCTGGTCACAATCATCAATTTTCCCAAGACGGAAGATAATGCTGTCCTTAAGAAATGCTGTTTTTATCATGGATCTCGGGATTACCTGCCGGATCCGGTACCAGGCGAAACCATCATACTTTTTATGCCCTTGTTTTTCCCAGGTTTCCATAGGATTGATATTGTCCCAACCGGAATCATTAAAAGACGGGTTGCCCCAGGTCATATCATCCCCGGTGCTGAATTTCCAACCGGTATCCAATAAAACAACATCTTTCCCTGTTTCTGTTGAACAGGAAACCAGCAACATTATGAGGACTGTCAGTAAACAAGCTATTCTTCTCATGGGATTTTTTTTGCAAGTTATAAAAAATCTTCCGGTTTCGATAAATATACCACGGGCTCCTTTTTTCGTTAATTTTGTAAAATATAATGCTGTAAGAAGCCCGGTATCGTCCTGATTCTTCTGGTATTTATGGCTAATGCCACATACCATTATTTTTTCAGCATGGATACCGATTGTCACTGACATGAAAAACCATCATTCTTTTAACTTTTTTCTATTCGCTATAACGTTCTGTTTTTTCTTCACCGCTCCCAACTCCTGGTCCCAGGTTATATCGGGGAGCGTCTCGGAGAAGGATCCTTCAGGAAAGGAATCGGGAATTCCCGGGGTCAATATTTTCTGGATCGGAACAAGTAAAGGCGCCTTCAGTAATCAGGACGGGAAATTTGTGATCCCTTCCAGGGGAATCCGCGATTATCGTTTGGTCTTCAGTTCACTGGGTTATCAAAAGGATACAATCGTGGTAAGCCGTGACCAGACCCATCTTGATCATGTTATGATTTCCGACAAGCAGAACCTGAATGAAGTGGAGATCAAAGAAAAATTGGACAATACTTTTATTTCAAAGTTAAGGACCCAGGCAACAACGGTGATCTCCGTGGGAGAATTGCAGCGAGCTGCCTGCTGTAACCTGGCTGAAAGTTTCGAAACCAACGCCTCGGTGGATGTTTCCTATTCAGATGCTGTTTCGGGCGCCCGCCAGATTCAATTATTAGGACTTTCCGGTATATACAGCCAGATCATGACGGAAAACGTTCCCCTTATCCGGGGATTGGCAACTCCGTTCGGGTTGAATTATATCCCTGGCTCCTGGATGGAATCGATCCAGGTCGCCAAAGGGACCTCTTCGGTCGTCCAGGGGTATGAATCGATCACAGGCCAGATCAATGTTGAATACAAAAAACCTGAAACTGCACCGAAGTTTTTTCTCAATGTTTATGGGAACAGTAACCTCCGGCTTGAAGCCAACGCGGATGGCGCCATTAAGATAAACGATAAACTAAGCGCTTCACTGTTGGTCCATGCTTCGACTTTCCAGCATAAATTTGACCGGAACGGGGATGGCTTCATGGATTTGCCCGAAATGACCACAATCACTGCCATGAACCGCTGGGATTATTTAATTCCGGGAAAATGGGTCTCCCGGTTTGGCGTAAAATATCTGTATGAAGACCGAAACGGCGGCCAGATGGATTTCGATAAAAGCGCCTGGAATACCGATACGACAGGGATTTCAAACGATACTAAAAAGTACGGGATCGGGATTAGGACCAACCGCCTTGAAGCTTTCTGGAAAAATGGGATCTTTTTGGGTCCTGGTGGAAAATCGAGCCTCGGGCTTATTCTGTCGGGGATCAACCACCAGCAGGATGCCTTCTATGGGATCAACCTGTACCATGGACATGAACAGAATTTCAATGCCAACCTGATCTTAACAACTTCATTCGATGAGAACAAACACCGGATCTCTGCCGGGTTCAGTTACCTGATTGATGATTACAGCGAAAACTTTGTTCAGACTTTGCTGGAGTACCGGTATCAGTTATTACCCACAGATTCAGTACCCGGTCAGGCAAACCTTTACACCTTGGCTGGCGATTCGGTCATGACATGGGTGATGGACCGGAGTGAATGGGTTACCGGAACTTTTTTTGAATATACTTTTGAAATTCCCGGGAAATTCGCTGTCATTGCCGGTTTGAGGGGCGATTATAACAGCAGTTTCGGATATTACCTGACTCCCAGGTTGCATCTCCGGTTCAACCCTTCGAAATCGGCCACCATCCGGGCCTCGGTAGGAAAAGGCTACCGTTCGCCCAACCTTCTGGCCGAGAACAATGCTGTTTTTGCCAGTCAGCGGGAGCTTTGTTTTGCATCTGACCTGGGGAATGAAGAAGCATGGAACTTAGGCCTGAACTTCACCTGGAATTTCAACCTGTTCGGTGAAAAAGGCGAATTATCACTGGATGCATACCGTACCAGTTTCGTTCATCAGATTATTGTTGACCAGGATAGCTTGCCCAATGCCGTGTTTTTTTATAATCTTGATGGTAAATCTTTTGCAAACAGCGTCCAGGCACAACTGACTTGTTCACCTGTAACCCGGTTTACGATAACCGCTGCTTTCCGTTTGAATGATGTATGGCTCACCGAAAACGGCCATCTGGTCCGGAAATCAATGGTAAATCTATATAAGGGTTTGTTATCCCTGGGATATGCTACCAAATTCGAAAAATGGAAATTCGATCTTACCGGGCAACTCAATGGTCCATCCAGGATACCTGACACTCAAAAAATGCCGGCTTCCCTTCAACAGCCGGAATGGTCGCCGGTTTGGTTTAACCTTTTAACGCAGGTAACCCGGAAATTCAAACATTTTGAAATATATTTGGGTGGTGAAAACCTGATTAACTTCCGGCAGATGGATCCGATTTTGGAGTACTGGAAACCCTTTCATACTCATTTCGATGCTTCCATGGCGTGGGGACCTGTGGTCGGGATCACGGTTTATACAGGGATCAGACTGACCATCAATTAACAAAATCAATTCGTTCATTGTCCTATATTAATTTATTAATCACCTGCTTATGAAAACACTAACTAAATTTTTTCTGATCCTGTTGGCCATTTTTTGCCTGAATGGTTTTGGGAAGAATCTTTTTGCACAGGAGAAAAAAGTTGAAACCGTAAAGATCAAAACATCTGCAGTGTGTCCCCAATGTAAAGACCGGATTGAGGGTGGATTGGCGTTTGAAAAAGGAGTGAAGGATATCTCGCTCGATCTGGAGACAAAAATCGTGACCATAAAATACAATACAAAAAGCGTCACTCCGGATGATTTACGCCGTAAAATTTCAAACCTGGGCTATGATGCAGACTCAATACCCGCGAATAAAAAAGCTTACGAAAAGCTTCCTGCCTGTTGCAAAAAAGATGCTGCGAAACATTAAAAAAGAAGCTGCCTCGTGATTTTTGAGACAGCCTCTTTGAAATTGGTTTGATTAATTAGTGTCGAATTATTTCAGGGCGACACGATATTAGTCTAAAGGTTATTATTTCTTAACGACCTTTTTTACAACTTGTTTTTTAGCAGTGGCTTTTTTTACCGCTGGTTTTGGATTTGCTTTGTGTTGTTTGATCACAGCATGAGCGGCAGCAAGACGGGCAATGGGTACGCGGAACGGGGAACAGCTCACATAATTGAATCCCAATGAATGGCAGAATTCAACAGAAGCCGGTTCACCACCGTGTTCACCGCAAATACCGATCTCAAGGTCTTTACGGGAGGAACGGCCCTTTTCAACAGCCAAACGCATCAACTGTCCAACACCTTCAAAATCGATAACCTGGAAAGGATCAATGGGGAGGATCTTTTTTTCGATATAATCGGGGACAAAAGATCCGATATCATCCCTCGAAAACCCGAAGGTCATCTGGGTGAGGTCGTTGGTCCCGAATGAGAAGAACTGTGCGGTTTGAGCGATTTTATCGGCAGTGAGGGCAGCGCGCGGGATCTCGATCATGGTACCGACCAGGTGCGGGATCTCTTTCAGTTTGAATTTTTTACAAACTTCTGCATAGATTTCATCGATGATCAGGTACTGATTTTTCAGTTCCTTGTCGGTACAGGTTACCGGGATCATGATTTCGGGGAATATTTTTTTCTTTTCCTTCAGCAGTTCTGCTGTGGCCTCAAAGATAGCGCGTACCTGCATTTCGGTGATCTCGGGATAGGTGATGCCCAAACGGACGCCACGGTGACCCATCATCGGGTTGGTTTCATGTAAAGCATCCGCACGACGATTAAACTCCTGCATGGAAATATTCAAGCTGTCAGCGATCTTCTTACGACCTTCTTCATTCTGGGGGATAAACTCATGCAAAGGAGGATCGAGGGTACGGATGGTAACAGGATATCCGTCCATGGCTGCCAGTGTCTGCTTGATATTTTCCTTGGCATATGGATAGAGCTCGTTTAAAGCTTTGCGGCGTTCTTCTTCCGTCTTTGAAGCGATCATTTTACGAAGGATGAACAACGGTTTTTCAGCATTTTTACCATAAAACATGTGCTCGGTACGGAAAAGTCCGATCCCTTCTGCTCCGAAAGCCCTTGCTTTGGCAGCATCTTCGGGAGTGTCGGCATTGGTACGGATCTTCATGGTACGGATGGCATCGCATAATTTCATGAAAGCCTGGAAATCGGGGTTTTCTTCGGCAGCTTTGATCATGGGGATTTGTTCACCATACACACATCCTTTGGTTCCGTTCAGGGAGATAAAATCTCCTTCTTTCAGGATAAGGTCGCCAGCTTTCATGGTTTTCTTGGCGGCATCGATCTTCAGTGTCCCAGCTCCTACGATACAGCATTTTCCCCAGCCGCGTGCAACAAGGGCTGCATGGGAAGTCATGCCTCCGCGGGCAGTTAAAATAGCTTCTGCCGAACGCATACCTTCGATATCTTCGGGATTGGTTTCTTCACGGACGAGGATAACGGTTTTGCCTTTCTTTGCCCAGGCAACAGCATCCTGAGGAGTGAATACGATTTGTCCGGTTGCGCCACCAGGACCGGCAGGTAAACCTTTAGCGACCGGTTTGGTGTTTTTTTCTGCCTTAGGATCAAGAATCGGGTGGAGGAGCTCATCCAACTGGGTCGGTTCTACACGGGAAACGGCCTCTTCTTTGGTGATGAGTTTTTCATGATACATGTCGAGCGCCATTTTCACGGCAGCGGGACCATTGCGTTTTCCAACCCGGCACTGTAACATATAAAGCTTGCCATCCTGTATAGTGAACTCTATATCGAGCATGTTATGATAATGCTTTTCGAGTTTGAGCTCAATGTTGTGAAGCTCCTTATATACCTTGGGCATGGCGGTTTCCAGCGACTGAAGTTTTTTAGTGTGTTCGCTTTTACCGATTTCGTTAATGGGGTTTGGGGTACGGATACCAGCTACCACATCTTCTCCCTGGGCATTGGCCAACCATTCACCATAGAAATAATTCTCGCCGGTAGCCGGGTTACGGGTGAATGCAACTCCGGTAGCGGAGGTGTCGCCCATGTTCCCGAATACCATGGATTGTACGTTGACAGCGGTTCCCCATTCATCGGGAATGCCTTCGAACCGGCGGTATGAAATTGCGCGTTTTCCATCCCAGCTCTGGAATACAGCGCCAATCGCGCCCCAGAGTTGTTCCATGGGGTCTTCCGGGAAGGGTTTTCCAAGGGCTGTTTTAACAACTTTTTTATAGATTTCGATAAGATTTTTTAAATCGTCGGCAGTTAATTGCGTATCGCTGAGGTATCCATTGGACTCCTTCATTTTATGAAGTTCGCGTTCGAGTTGCAACCGGACACCCATGCCTTCTTTTGGCTCAATACCTGCAGCTTTTTCCATGACAACATCAGAATACATCTGGATGAGCCTGCGTTGTGAATCATAAACAAAACGTGGATTCTTGGTTTTCTTGATCAATCCTTCACGGGTGATGTTGTTTAAACCAACATTCAATACCGTTTCCATCATGCCTGGCATGGAAGCGCGGGCGCCTGAACGGACGGAGACAAGAAGGGGATTGTTTTTATCGCCAAAAATGGCGCCCATTTCTTTTTCTGTTGCTTTCAGACTATCGGTCAATTGTTTCTTCAACTCTGTCGGATAGCTCTTTTTGTTTTGTTGGTAGTAAGTACATACTTCGGTTGTGATCGTGAATCCGGCAGGAACTGGAAGCCCGATGTTTACCATTTCAGCCAGGTTGGCGCCTTTGCCACCCAGCAGGTTTTTCATGTCGGCTTGCCCTTCGGCTTTTTTACCACCAAAAAAGTAAACGTACTTTTTTTCTTTAGCTTGTTTTGCCATGGTTATCAATATTTTAGTTTGCATAAAAATGAAGCCTGCAAAATTACAATAAATTTCGCTTTGCGCAATTTTTAACCCATTAATTTTAGGTTAATTTAGTAGTCGATACGGCCTATATTGCCCATATTCCAAAGGATCCATTGTTGCCGTCCCGACAAATATGGAGTAGGGGAGGTCGGGCTCCATTTGATGGGGTTGGGAAGAATGGCAGCGATCAGTGCAGCTTCTCCCCGGGTAAGTTTGGAAGCAGGCTTGCCAAAATAGGATTGGGATGCAGCTCCGACCCCATATACCCCTTTGCCCGTTTCAATCACGTTGAGATAAATCTCCATAATGCGCTCTTTGCCCCAGACTAATTCGATGAGGACTGTGAAATAAGCTTCCAGCCCTTTTCTGACCCAGGACCTTTCCGGCCATAGGAAGACATTTTTAGCAGTTTGTTGGGAAATCGTGCTGGCTCCCCGGATCTTTTTCCCTTGCTTTTTTTCATTGTATTCCTTCGCCTTTTCTATCGCGTCAAGATCAAATCCGTGGTGCTCCGTAAACTGGTTATCCTCCGAAGCAATAACCGCAAGTGGCATAGCTGGGGATATCTTATCCAGCGGGACCCAACTTTTACGAAGTTTTAACGGTTGCCCGTAATAAGTCTGCTCAGCAAGCCGGATAATCATCAACGGAGTAACCGGGGGATTGATAAAACGATACAGAATGACGAAAAACAGGGTAGAACCAAAATAAAAAATTAAAAACCAGAATAAAAAATGCCAGGTTCGTTTCAGAAATTTTCTCATTGTTAATAATCAAGTCAAACACCTT
>JALNWE010000091.1 GCA_023231065.1 Bacteroidales bacterium | reverse complement strand
CCCGATATTGTCCTGGGAAATCCCCACACCGTTGTCGGTGACCGATATCTCAACAAATTGTTTTTTTGAAGCTGCCGAAACCACAATACTTCCTTTTTCCTGTGTAAATTTTATTGCATTGGATAACAGGTTCCTCAAAATTGTATCCATCATGTTCTTATCCGCCACAATGATAAAATGGCCCTGGATGGCAGAAGTGATGCTGATCCCTTTTTTTTCAGCCTGGTTCTTTACGAAGTTGATATTCTCCATTACTTTTTTCTGGAGGTCGATGATCTCGGGTTGAAAAGATATCATCCCCCTTTGGTTGCGGGCCCAAAGAAGCAGGTTTTCGAGCAAGGAGAAAAGCTGCTTGGAAGAGACCTGGATCATTCCCATGAACCTTTCGATTTCCTCTTTATCAAAATCTTTTATATCACTGATCATCATATCGATAAGACTAATGACCGTTCCCAGGGGGCTTCTCAGGTCATGGGCAATAATAGAGAAAAATTTATCTTTGGTATCATTCACCTCTTTCAGTTGTTCTGTTTGTTTTTCCAATTTTTCTTCAGCTTGTTTCCGGGCAGTAATATCCCGTCCAATACCGACCAGACCAATGATTTTTTCCTGATCATTCCGGATGGGGATTTTTGAGGTCAGAAGCCATCTTTGTTTTCCTGAGCCATCGTAAAAATCCTCTTCCCGTTCAAGAATGGGATGGCCACTGATAAGCACTTCCTGATCATCATCATATCCCCTCCGGCCAACTTCACCTTGAAAAATCTCCAGATCGGTTTTACCGATAACTTCCTCTTCGGAGGTGTATCCCATTACCTGAATATCGGCCGGATTTGCAATGATCTTGCGGCCTTCGGCATCTTTAATATAAAGTGTATCCGGTAAATTGTCAATAAGGGTCCGGAGCAGCAAACGTTCATGCTGCACCGCTTCCTCCAACTGTTTACGGGAAGTAATATCCACCGCGGTCACAAAGCTGATAGTATTCTCTTTACTGACAAGGCCTTCAAGCTGAATATCGCTTTCAGATATGTTTTCGCCCCGTAAAGTCACCTGACAGCCTGCTTTTGTTCTGGTCGAAAAAACCCGGCGAAGGAAATCCTCAAAAATATCTATTGTTTTAATGGTAATGAAATCATTTAACTTACATCTCATTAACCTTGATCTTTCCCTGCCCAGCAATTGAGCGCCGCTGATATTTAAATCACAAATAATGCCTTCCGGGTTAATGAGAAAATAAGGAGTAGGCGAAAGATTGAAAAGCTCTGTAAACAAAGCGCCGTGATCGGGAACGTCAGTACCTGTTCTTTTGGGGGCAGCTTCTGGATCCGATAAGTTTTTTGTATCCATGATAAAGAAACATTTGTTATTCAGTGAATACGTTTTTTATCCATTGATAAAGATATCTATTAATCAGAAAATTTCCGCTCCAACTCTTCCATTTCCGATTTCAGCGTAACAATCTTATTCAACTTGTTTTTAATGGAAGTATTGACCGAAGCAATTCTGCCCTTCAGACCTATGCTGGCATTTTCTCCCTTACCGGCAGAAACAATGATTTCTAACTGATCCTCCAACTCTTTCAGGTTCTCCCGGTCTTCCCTGAGCTTTTCTTCCTGCAGAAATATTTCTGCCGAAAATTCCGATAACCGGTATTGCATTTTCACCTCCCAGTTTTTCTTTTTAGTATGGAAAAATTCATCCAACCTTTTGTTGAGAATGTCGAAAGCCGTCTGAAGGCGGTTGTATAGTTCTTCCCGCTGTTCCTTCGCCATCCTGATCCCTTTGAATTCGGACTGGATTTTTTTAAGAAATTCTTTGGTTTCTTTATATTCGTGTGTCCCTTCGGCTTGTAAGAGTCCCTGTTCCACCCTTGCTTTTAATCGTTCATGGTTTTTCCGGGATTCTTTTTCATAGGCAGATCTTTCTTCATCCTGCCGCAAATTGATCAAATCAAAGGCTTCCCTGACGGTCCCGAACAGTTCTTCCCGTTGCTCCCTGAAAAGCTTCACGTTTTTTATTTCCTGCTGAAGTTCTTTCAGCATTTCCCGGGACGCGTGGAAATCATCAGATTTGATGGTCTTTTCAACATCTTCCTGAACGCGTTTTTTTAAGGCCGCGAAATTCCGGGAAGTTTCCTGCTCAAAAAGAAGCCGTTCGCTTTCAATTTGTTTATTGATATCGTCGAAAGCATTCTGAAGCCGGCCATAGAGTTCTTCCCGGTCTTCCCGGTATAGTTTTAACCCCCTGAAAAGGTTTTGGGCCTCAATCAGATACCCTTTTGCTTCGCGTAGGTTAGTGGTTTTATCAACCAGATTGAGCGCTAGTTCCAGTTTTTCTTTCAGATCGGAATAGTTTTTCAGCGCTTCTTCTGCAATGTTATTGTCCATTTTATCCATAACTATATTTGAGCCCAAAAACCACTTTTCACCGCCAAGTCGCTAAGGCGCAAAATTTTAAATAATTAAATATGATATATTCGCGTCGCGGTAAAAATAAAGAATTACCATCGGGGCAAGCTCATATTTGATAAACAAAGTTATGGAATATCGCCGTGATTATCTCATCAGCGTTCGATAAAGTATTACCAAATCGGAAATGATTGGGTTTTATTCTTCATGAACAGTTTCGCCCTTCTTTTCCTGATGTGCTTTGTAGAGCTTCCATCCGGCATATCCCGCGCCAAGGGCAAGCAATATCCCCAGGCCTCCATCGATGGGGGCGCCGGGGGCGCCCTGGTTCCCTCCCAGGTTATGTCCTCCCGCAGGTGGATTCGGTGGTGGGTCGGCAGCAAACGACTGGTTGCAGAACAGAAATCCGGCTCCGAGCAATAATCCTGTAAAGAAAATCTTATTCATCCATTTCATATTTGATTTTTTAATTGGATTTGTCCATTTTATATCTCCTGACCTGAATAGCGAAATGGCCGCCAATTATTTTAAAAATACTTTACCATTGAATATTTTACTATCAGTCAATACGTTAACGATGTAGTAGCCTTTATTTCCCCCCATGTTAATCCTGATAAAGCTATCGTTAGCTGTTAAATGTCTGATCGTCCGGCCAACCAGATCATAAATACGCACATCTCCTTTGAGGATCGTTGCCGGGTTACTATAGATAATTATATTGTTTCCCGATGCATAAATGCTAACAGGATTGGGGTTCAAAATATCTTCTGTTCCGTATAAACCTCCAAAATGCAATTTCAGTCGGTTTGCCGGATCACCGGGGCCGGCATTGAAAGTATAAACATTGTTATCATTGAGTTTTTGGGATGTCCCTGTCTTCAGATCTTCCAGGGTAACACTTGTGGCCACTGAAAAATTACTTAATCCGGTTACGGTTAAGGCATAAACGGAAGATAGGCCAGCTTTGATCCCAAGGTTTACTACCGAATTTTCAACCACTTCCGGCATTCGGTCTATGGAATAACTAAGTCCATCCTTGATCGAGTAAATTTCAGGGGCTTCCTGGTACATGCTCCAAAACTTCTCCGATCCTCCGTTCACAAAAGCAGGGTTCACTTCAAGGATCATTTCATCGCTGTAACTGTTGGCTTCGGTGGTGAGTTTAAGCCGTAACATATTGTTTTCAGTATTACTCTCCTTGAGCCAGGTTTGTGTAGCGTGGACCTGGACAGCGCTCGTCATGGATAGAATACCGGTTGCGTTTGCCACCTTTATAAAAAAGCCCTGCATTGGCGCGATATAACGGGTTGTCCCATTGGTGCCGACATCATCCGCGGAGTTACAAACCCCGTAATTTCCAACAGCTAAATCATCATTGAATATCCAGTAATCATATCCACCCCCACTGGGAACAAGATCTGTCCTGCCCCACCCCGGTCCTTTCCAGTCAATAGCTGATGGAAAGGGGTTCCCAACCAGGTTAAAGGAGTTCACCCCTTGTATGATTGATTTGTCTATTGTCCCCGAATTGAGTGTTCCGGTGAAGGAATGGATAGTGGGGGAACCTGATTTCCAGCCTTCATTATATGCTGCCAGATACCCTCTCCCAACACTTAAAGCAGGTGGGGTTGCCTGACCGTATCCTCCTTCATTACCGTTTCCATCTATATCGCGATAATTATATGATCCATCGGTGTTTCTCAGGTTAACCCAGTAAAGTTGGGTCGTTGCGCTGGCGTTGGGATTCCAGGAATAGTAATCCCAGCCCCAGGTAGGCGTTGAGCCCCAGGTAAAGTCCAAAAAGTTTGAACCCGTGGGAGTGGGCGCAAATTCAGGCCAGATAGGTTGGCCGGAAACCGGGGAGGAAAGGAAATGCCATTTAAAATCAGTGGCAATGTAACGTTGGACTGTTGTAGTCCCGGCAACCGTGATCCCGCCATTTTCATCAATTACCGAACCCGTTCCGGAAGCGGTCGATTGAATGGTGAATCCTGCAGCTTCGGTTGTTTTAACGTAGGCGCTGCTTTTCACGGTCACATAAGCGCCGGGCAGGATGGTAATTCCCTGGCTATAAAACAAAGTGGGAATGAACCAGAATGTAAGCAATGAAGTGAATAATTTTTTATTCATGGGATTAAATATTACCTTTTCATTTCGAAATACGGGAAACCGGAAAAACTTTTGCCCCGGTGATCCTGAACCCGGTGACCTTGATCGGATACCGTATAGTTTCGCGGCGGGAACATTCAATTTTCAGGGAATCACCGCCATGGCCCTCCCCCTTGTATTGAATATTACCGCATTGGAGACTGACCGAAAATTGCTGACTTTTCGGCTTTTCCCGCGTAAAAATAAAGTCGAAGCAATTCAGGGAATAGATCCGATAATCATCTTCGTCAGGGGAACTCAGAAATCCATAAAAAACATCTCCCTTCTGATAAACCACCATACGGGCATCGAATGCCGAAGTCACCATGGGTTTGGATTGCTGTCCGCTCTCATAGAGGGTTTGGCTCAGCGATATGAAACTGATCGAATAGATCCCTTCAATAGCAAAAGCTTTCACAGCCGTATTATCGGATGGATTTACAAGAGAGGACTTTTTCCCCAAATATGTTTTGAATTCCTTTTCGGTTGTAAAATCCTGCGATTTTCCCATGAGAGGGAATAGGAAGAGGAACAGCATTGAAGTAAAAATAAATTGTTTCACCCTACCGGATTTTCACTGAACATGTCGCAAAATTAGAATATAACAAACCCTGCAAAAGTAATGCAATCATTTAAAATTACCCTGGCCCCCATGTATTTCAGATAAAATAATTGTATATTTGATGGGTAAAAGAGCCAATAAGTTAAATCCCGTAATTTGATAAAATTTTACATTATGAAGCCATTATTGAAATTCACATTGACCTTCTTCTGTCTGCTTTTTGCAGGCATGAGCCTTACCGGCCAGCAGCTGATCAACCTTAATCCCGATAAAAACGGGGAACCCTGGATCGCTGGCGGATTACGTCCGCTTACTGAAGCTGATTATGCTTACCTGAACAGCCTTCCGGCATTTGAAGTACAGGAGCAATTCCGGTTAAGGACCCTTCCTTCGAGCGTGGATAATTCCACCAAATCCTTTTTCAGGCCAGTCTTTAACCAGGATGGCGGAAGCTGCGGCCAGGCCAGCGGCATAGGCTATTGCTTCACTTATGAGCAGGACTATGTTCGCGGTGTTGCGGCCAATACCCAGGAAAATCAATATCCCACCCACTATACCTGGAATTTTTTAAATGGGGGCAACGGAGGAGGATCCTGGTATTTCGATGGCTGGCAGATCATCAGCGCAGATGGTTGCCCCAACGTGGCGGATTATGGCGGATCCCTTTGGTACGGTGGCCAAACCCGCTGGATGAACGGTTATCAGCAGTATTATGATGGAATGAATAACCGGGTACTCGATATTTCGTATATCAATGTTTCCACTCCCGAAGGGCTGCAAACCCTCAAACAATGGTTTTACGACCATGGAGATGGATCTGAAACAGGCGGTGTTGTTTGTTTCGGGGGCGGCGTCTATGGAAATTTCCAGACCAATTATTTGCCGTCAGGGACACCCGAGGCCGGAAAAGTGGTCGTTACCTCATGGGATGCCAATGTCAACCATGCCATGACCTTTGTCGGTTATAACGATTCCATCCGGTTTGATTATAACAACGATGGGCAGTACACCAACAATATCGACATCAATGGCGATGGTATCGTCAATATGCGCGACTGGGAAATCGGCGGGGTTAAAATGGTCAATAGCTGGGGGACCAGTTGGGGTAACAGCGGAAAAGCTTATGTTATGTATAAAACCTTAGCCGAACCAACTGCTACCGGCGGGATCTGGAACAACATTGTCCATCTCATCGCGGTGAAACAATCCTGTAGCCCGATCCTGACCATGAAAGCAACCGTGAACCATTCATCGCGCAATAAGATTAAAATTTCTGCCGGCGTTGCAACAGATTTAAGCGCAACTGTTCCTGAACACACGCTGAGTTTCCCATTGTTCAACTATCAGGGTGGCGGTCTTTATATGCAGGGCGGAAACTCGGAATCAGATAAAACCCTGGAGCTGGGGTTGGATGTTACCCCTTTACTGAGCTATGTCACACCCGGAGAAACCGCGAAATTTTTCCTCCGGATCGACGGGCAGGATCCATACAATGAGGGGACCGGACAGGTGAACTCTCTTTCTGTGATTGATTACTCAGGGGGAACGCCCGAGGAAGTAGTGTCATCACAAAGCAATGTGGCTATCAACGAGAGCGGAACGATCTATCTTTCTGTTGAAAAAGCAATTGCTTTTGATGCTCCGGACATTCTGACTGATGTCTTACCGCCAGCCACTGCCAATCAGCCTTATAGTTTTCAACTCTCTGCCGATGGTGGTTTGGCCCCCTATACCTGGGATATAAAAGTGGATTATGCAGAAGAAAATTTACAGGGATCTTTTCCGGCTATCACTGATCAAACGTTGACCCCTTCCAATGATGATGATGGTTTTGCCCTTCAGGTTATTGATTTTCAATTTCCATTTTACGGGGAATTTTATGATACCCTGGCCATTTCTACTGACGGATCCATCCTCTTCAACAAGAATTTTGAATATGTGCGCAACGCTGCCAACCTATTCGCAACCCGGTGTATCACTCCTTATGGCGCCGATCTGATGCTCTATCCTCCATCAGGCGATGCTATGTATTATTCAGGTGATGCTACTCAGGCCACCTTCCGTTGGAGAACATCATTGCTCGATCATCCTGAAGTTAATATTGATATAGCCGTGAAATTATATCCATCCGGGAAAATCGAATTTTTCTATGGAAATAACCTGACCCAGGGATCCGACTGGGTTGCCGGTGTTTCCGGTGGAAATAGCAACAGCTATACCTTAGCTGCCATCAGCGGGACCTATGATATTCCCGATGGCTATTCCACGTCATTCATTGCACCGGCTGTTCCTGCCGGGATGTCGGTTTCTTCCAATGGCGTTTTCAGCGGAACTCCCATTCAAGGGAACCAGGCATGGGATATCATTTTTAAAGTGACCGATTATAACAATATCTCTACCCAGAAAATCCTGCCGTTCTCCACCATGGCGACCGGCCAATGGAGCAACGACCCTGCCGTGAACAACAAGATCTCGGATATGTCAGGGGAGCAGACTTTACCGAAAGTAGCCACCCACCCCAGCGGGACCACTTATATCAGTTGGTTCTCAAACGATAACCAGAACTACAATGTGCGCTTACAGAAATTAGATGTATATGGAAGCCCGCAATGGCCGGACAACGGTATCCTTATCAGTGGCAATGCTTCGGATTCCTGGATAACAGACTACGATATGACCGTTGATAATGATACCTGCGCCCTGATCACTTTCCAGGATATCCGTACCGGTTATAACAATGCCTATGCTTACAGGATAACCCCTTCCGGTGAATTTTCGTATGGTCCCGACGGAATTGCTTTATTCCCCGGAACGGTGATCCAATACACTCCAAAAGTCGTTGCCTGTGGCGACGGGAATGCGGTCTTTGTAACACAATGTTTCCCTGATGAAGGGAAGAACTACCTTAAAATGCAAAAGATCTCTCCTTCCGGTGAACTTTTATGGGGCCCTTCCGGTATTAATATCCAGGAGGCCAATTATGGTAATTCCAGCCCGACACTAATACCCTCTGACGGGGATAATTTTATTATGGTCTGGTATAAGACCTCCGGGGATTTCCCTTCGGTAACCAACAAGATTTACGCTCAAAAGTTTGATGTGAACGGATCTCCGGTTTGGAATGCGCCGGTTGGCGTTTATACCAACGCGGGCATTCCGTTCTATTCGACTGAAATCCATATATCCAGCGACAAAGCCAATGGCATTTTTGTCACCTGGCATGCCGAAGTCAGTGGTCAGGTTTTCAGCAGTTATGTTCAACATGTTACTTCAGAAGGTAATATAATGATGCCAGCTAACGGCGCATTGGTTTCCACACATTCAACTTATCATCAGATCGATCCTACTGTCGCTTGCTTTGATACATCCGGCGAGGCTTATGTTTACTGGGATGAACGCGATTATAACCAGAACTACCGGGGACTTTACGGGCAGCGCCTTTCAGCTACCGGAACCCGTCTTTGGGGCAATACCGGTAAGGTTTTTATCCCAACATCCCTTTCTACCTCCGAGAGTTTCATTACTGTCAGGCCTACTCAAACAGATATGATCGTTTTTTACCAGTATTATGATTTCGGAAATTCTGAAGATAGCAAGATAATAGCCATGAGGGTTAACAGTGAAGGCGCTTATGTATGGCCTGCCCAGAAAATACCCATGTGTACGGTCCAAAGCGCTAAACTACATCCCAGTTTTGGATACCTTGATCATACACAATATGTTGTAAGCTGGTCGGATCAACGGAATGATGGGGGCGATATCTATGCCCAGAATATTCATCTTGATGGCACACTCGGAATTTCGAGCGGTGGTCATACCGTCAGCGGTACGGTTGCTTATGCCAATGTTGCAGAGACCCCGTTAAACAACCTTGTAATCGATCTTAAAAATAGTAACGGCGTTACTATTGCAACCACTACAACAAATGCTTCCGGGAATTATTCTTTCACAGAGGTCCCATCCGGAAATTACACCCTGGCTGTGAGTTGTAACAAAATATGGGGAGGGGTTACCGCATTAGATGTCATGCTATATAAGAAGCATATTGCCAGTATCGAATTGCTCACTGGAATTTATCTTGCCAGTGGGGATGTAAACGGCGCCGGGGGACTTACCGCCAGTGATGTCCTCCTCGTTAAAAAACGCATCGCTACAATTATTGCATCTTTCCCGGTCGGTGACTGGTTATTTAATAATGAACCCATTACTGTTGAGAACGACAATGTTATCGCCGACTTTAAGGGTCTGACTTATGGAGATGCAAATGGTTCCTATATGCCACCTGCTGTCAAAGAAACGCCTTACAACATGGGTACGGTTACCCTGAACCCTGTTGCTACTGAAAAGGGAATTCTTTCGGTTCCCATCTATATGTCCGGAGTCCAGGACCTTGGTTCATTCCAGTTTACCATCCGGTTTGATCCCGAGAAACTCGAATTTACCGATATAACTGGTTGGTTGGCTGGAATTGATGATGCCACAGTGGGAATGCCTGAGCCGGGAAAAATCACCTTCGTCTGGGCAGCAGGAACAAGCGGGGCCCGCGCGCTTGACAATATATTATGCCGGCTGATATTCCGCGTTATCTCCAATGAGCCATCTGAAATTTACTGGAGTAATGATCCAACTCCGGAAGAATTCAGTGATTTTCAGGGAAATTTGTTCCAGCCACTGGTTGTTAACGGAAACACTAAAAATCTGACCGAAATGGAAGTTCTGAACAGCATTTCCTGGTCTGTCAATCCAAATCCCATTACTGACGGAACCGTTCTGACAATAACCTTACCTGTTGCAGGTAATATTGAAATGGGAATTTATGATCAGGCAGGAAAATTATGCAAAAGGGCGCTGAGCGGGAACCTGCAAGCTGGTTGTCATCAAGTGCAATGGAATGGGACCGCTGAAAACGGCCTGAGGTTATCTCCGGGAATTTATTTTTGCCGTTTGACTGCCAATGGGCAAACATCAGTTAAAAAGCTGGTCTTACTGCCATAACAGAAAGCTGATTACAAAAAAAACTGATTGCAGATAACTGGTTGCAGATTAATTTTTATTGAGATCTTATTTAATCCCGGCAAGGTTGTCCCAAAAGAAAGGTTTTAAGCTTTTGAGACAACCTTGTTCATGGAAAACAAACCTTAAACTCTGTCATAATGAAACTTATAAAAAAGTCATTCACCTTATTATCTGTTCTTTTACTCAGTCTCTGTTTTGCGACTGGATCACCTGCACAATTTGTCAAAGGAGCTGATGTTGGATGGCTGTCGCAAATGGAAGCGACCGGTTATAAATTTTACGACAGCGCCGGGACCGAAAAAAACTGTCTTCAGATCTTAAAAGATAAAGGGATCAATACCATCCGTTTACGGGTTTGGGTCAATCCTTCGTCCGACAGAATTAATGGTCATTGTAGCAAAAAAGAGGTAGCCGTCATGGCAAAAAGAGTAAAAGAGATGGGGATGCGGCTCATGAT
>JALNWE010000090.1 GCA_023231065.1 Bacteroidales bacterium | reverse complement strand
GGAAATGCAATTATTGATTATGCAAGTCGTGATCTTTCAGGATTAATATCTTCTTATTACAAGGTAAGATGGGAGATGTTTTTCGGGAAACTAAAGACAAGTTTGAAAAATAATATCCAGTTGGATATGGATTCCATTGACAAAGAAATGGCATCTTTTGAATGGAGTTGGACTGATCAACAGCAATCCTTTAGTAATGAACCTCATGGAAATCCGATCGAACTGGTGACAGAAATCCATAAAAAGTATAGCCCGTTTTTCAATAACAGCAATGATTAATTCAATAACATTCCCTTTTTTTCGTAAAGGGTGAGATAATAGGTTGAAAATGCCTGCGTATCATTGATAATGACGATGAACACGCTGCAGAACGGTTAGCGAGGCGTTGGCCCCAAACCGATTAAAACCGAAACTTAAAAGTGATAAAGTTTTGTTGTATAAGACGATTTAAAAATGAACCTTTCAGCGGAGAAATTGGATATCATTCAAAGAATCTGCGAGGTTCAAGACAATGACCTGATCGATCTAATAAAAAACATCATTACAGTATCCAATGTTACCAAGTCGGATTGGTGGGCTTTAAATCAATGATGCTTCAGAGTATAGAAAAAATACTATTTTTGCATTTAATTGTTTAGTGGTTCCCGTTCCTGATGACCATCAGGTCGGGTGAAAAGGGAATCCGGTGCGAATCCGGAGCTGTTCCCGCAGCTGTAAGCTCTTTAAATGTCTTTCGTTATCCATTGGTCACTTTCTCCGTTTTGGGGATGGGAAGACTTCGAAAGATTGAGCGAGCCAGAAGACCTGCCATCGACAACAACTTTTGCTTTCGGGTTAAAGGTAATAGTATAAAAAGCATGAACACACAACCTTATTTTATCTTTATCTGCTGTGCCTACCGGGGCAAAAAATTTGTTATTGGTTTAAATACTATCCATGAATATTTAACTTTGACCCAAGCTGATCTATGAAAAAAAGAACATTCAATGCATTTATTTTGCTGTTGGCCGGAATCGTTGCGCCTGTAATACTGACCGGACAGACGCCTTATGTGAAACAAATCATTACGACCAACAGCGGAAGGTTTGAATATACGCCACCATACCAGGATTTCGTTACTTTTCAGTCATACAATCCCGTGAGCGGGGCCGTGAATATGATGGGCGATATTTTGACCCAATCGTCACAGGATATCTGTATCCGGGGAAACACGGCCTATATCGCGGCCCAGGATTCCATCATCAAAATAAACCTGAACACCGGTCAGCGGATGGCCGCGGTGGCTGATTCAGGGCTCAGCAGGTTGTTCCTTTTCGGGGATAAACTGGTAGTATCGAAGCAATACGAAGTTTATACCTTTTTTGCCGAAGCGCTGGATACTGCTGACCTTTCGCTGGTCACTTCCATTGCCGGCCTTCCCGGCGATTGCGGCAATATGGTCGCTGCCGGTGATTCCCTTTACCTTACCGTAAATGGAGGGTGGATGGGAACCGAAGGAAAAATTGCCGTGATCAGCGCTTCTGACTGGACATTGGCAAGGCTGATCAACTTCGGTCCTGATGCGATCGGAATGCTTGGCATCTACCGATACAACAATTTACTGGTTACCATCAATAAATCGCCTTATATGTCGCCGGATGTTGGAAGCATTTCAACCTATAACCTGGATGACCATACATTTACGAATACAATTATCAATAAAAATGTCGGGCTCGGAATTGGGGTGGATGGACATCTTCTCTATTTTGGACTGGATTACGGGATAGGTTCCTTTAACATGGAAACCTTACAGGTGGAAGATACCGTTGTAATCCCTGATCCTGGTTCTGCCCTGTTCAAGTATATCATTTCCGGTACCGTTGATTCAGTGAATAACCTGCTGTATGTGAATACCGGGGATTATGCCACGCCTGGGCTCTGCCAGGTGTCAACGCTTTCGGGGGATTCCGTCACGTCTTTTGCAACGGGTATCAGCAGCGACGCCATTGCCGTTGATTACCGCCTGACGCCTGCCGGGATCGAAAACAAAGCGCCCGAAACCCTCTCATTGAAAATATATCCCGATCCTGTTTCGGATATCCTGTTTATCTCTCTCCCAGAAAAAGCCGACATCAGATCAGTTCAGGTTTCTGATATCAGTGGGAGGATCTTAATCAGTCAGGATTCCGGATCCCATGGCAAAATATCTTCCATCCCCTGCAGGGGACTTCCGTCCGGGATGTATTACCTCATCGTTGAGACTACCGTTGGTAAGACCGTCAGGCCTTTTGTAAAACAATAAAGGTCTTACAATAAATCCTCATCATCCAGGGGGGCTCTTTATTTCGAAATCTTAGGGTCCATGATCTTACCCATAAACAAAATGGCGCCGGTTGCATTGTCCTTAATGAGGAAGATGAACGGGTGGTCCGCGTCGAAATCCTTCAGGTCAGAAGGAGGCCGGGCCGATGTACATTTCATCGTCACGGCTGTCGCGGCGGCAGCTTCGGTCCCCTTTTCATCGACATTGATAAAGGCCTGATGGATTACTTTACTGATAAATAAATCCCGTTTACCGGTCATCCCTGAAAAGTCGGCGCCTACAGCGGAAAATGCCAGGGGCATCCCCATCTGGGAAAGGGTGGTTTCCAAATTGATTTTAAAGTTGGCTTGAAATTTCGGAAGGGATAAACGGACATCGTTAGGTTGGAGTGATCCAATGATTTCCTGATAATATTTGTCATTGAATGATTTCTCAAACTCCGCCATGCCGTTGTTTTTAACCGGAAGGAAGATCACCATGGATGCTTTATCCCCCTTATAGGGCATCTCGATGGCTTTGATATTTGAATCTTCATAATATGGGTATCTGCCAACCTGGTTCATGAATGGCACATTGCTCCGGGCCTGGTCTGCCAGGAAAAAATCCTTGGGCATGGTTGATTCTTTTGTAAAGGGTTTTGCCCAATCGCCGTAAAAATAGATGGCATTAACAAGGACTAACCTTGTCATTGACGAAAGATCGCCCCGGTCAAGTAAGTTTTTAATTTTTTCGTTGGTTTTATGCTCCACCCAGGTATTTATTTCCTTCAGGGCCTTTTCCTGTTCTGCTTTGTCGCGGAAATCAACCTTTTTTATTTCCGAATGGTAATTGGATGTAACAAGGCTGAGGTAGGAATCCAGAAACTTTAAATCCTTTTGTGCCCATAATCCGTTGGCTATATTCAGTTTGATTTCACCATTCGTCCCCTCGCCCATGAGGTTCAGCAAATGGCTGAAATCAGAATGAAATTCCCCGCTTGGCTGGAAGTTCATGGCCTGGCTCATTTGTAACGCGGTTTCATTCCGGGCGCCGGCATACGTCATCGCAAGCGCCGTTGAAATGCTGAAGGGGGAATAGAACAGATTTTTATCGCTGCTGGCATTCAACTCATGAAAGAGTTTGAAGGCAAAAATATTATTACCGCTTACTACTTCCTGAGGATGATTGGCGCTGATCATAAGGGGTAAAAGGATTGGGATGTAAAATAAGATGCGGGTTTTCATAGGAAAAATATGGATACCTTCCCGTACATATATCATGCCAGAAAATTTACAAATCAGGATTAAAACATTCTGAAGATTGAATAGATTGAAGTTATTTGTTCATCTGGTTCAGGGTGTGGAAGCAATGCAGAATTTATGCGAGATTTTGTAAGTCTTCGATTGGGATTGTGAATCCATCCCTGAAAGCTGCCCTCCGGGTCCTTCTCCTCCGGGTCCTCCACCTTGTCCCCTGCCAGGCCCGCCGCCCATACCACCCATACTGCCCTGCCCCCCTGGCGTACCGCCGTCCGGTCTGCCACCCTGCATGCCTTCTCCGCCGCGCCCTCCGGAGGGCTTGTCACCTCCCGGCCTTCCTCCACCATCAGGACCGTCCTTTGAGGACATTCCTTCCATGCTTTTTATCTCGAAGTCCAGTGATATATATTTCATCGTTTTTAAATCCTGTTTAAAACAGGAAAGCGGAAAAGCGGTTTCGATAACCAGTGCGCCTGTGGAATCATAAGCAAGGGCTGTTTCGATGCCGGATACCGAAGAATCGCATGGGTAAATACCATCGATGCCTTCGTTGAACCCGGTTAGCTTAAGCCCTGCTGAGAACCGGCGCGATCTTTGCATCATCGCGTTCCTGCTATGGTCTCCCTGGCGATCATTGGACTGAGTAAATGATCCTGGCCCCTGCTGGCGGGGATCAGGACGGTTTCCCGGAGGGGGCGCCATATTATCCATTCCTTGCCGGCCTTGCGGATCCCCAGGACCCGAATCGGAGGGAGCCTTGTAAGGCCTTACTGCACCAAACGGAAAAGCAATCGAACAGGCCTCTTTTTTTTTGCCGTTGGGTTCGATGGTAAAAGTTAATCCGTCACGAATGATGCTCATCTGCTGGGATTGTTCAGGCACTTGTACGCAGAAATACAATCGCCTGGAGTCATTGGCCACAGCATACAAAACCTGTGCGTTGGTGTTGTTGTAAAACATTTTTGATGGCCAATCGCTTAGCTTACCATCCACTGTAAATCCTGAATGATAAAAAGAGGGATAGCCCTTCTGCGGTTTCTTTGTTTGGACTGAATCTCCAGGAGCAGCATGAATTGCCGTGAGGAAAAATCCGCTGACAACAAACATGAACCCGGTCATTATATGGCGGGCCCCGGAATTACAAGTTTTCATAGAAAAATATTATAGTTTATAAATATGGCAAAACTATATGATCTTTTTTCTGGCAGGAAAATTAATAGGTGATTAACGGAAATTTACCGGAGAATAAAACCGGGAAATATCGACATGAAACATTGTTTAGCTGAAAAAGTCCTGCCCTTTTTAATACCTTTTTAATATCTTTGAAAATTCTGAAATGAAGTAAATTTTCCGGATCATTAAACCCTCATCAACATCAGTATGAAAAAATTACTTTTTCCAATTATTGCGACGATTATCATTATTCTCGTTATCATTTTAATATTTGTATTGGGACGGAAAAAAGAAAAGAATGGCCGTCAGGATGTCATGAGCGATATTCCGGTCAACGTTATCGGGATAAAAAAACAGGTATTATCAAATCTGGTCAGCATGGTTGGGGTGATCAAGCCCAACAACGATGTCGATATCATTGCTGAAGCCGAGGGGGTTGTCAAAGTAGTTCATGTAAAGGTGGGCGATAATGTGAAGAAAGGGATGGCCCTGATCGAGATTGATGATCTTGTACGGAAGTCTGACATGGCCCGTTCAGAGATCAACTTTTTTAAATCAAAACGCGATTTCGAAAGGAACAAGACACTGTATGAACAAAATTCGATCTCGGCGGCACAGCTGGACCTCTCCAGGCTGGATATGCAATCGGCCGAAAACGAATTGACCCGTTCGCGGAAGGCGCTGGATGATACAAAAGTAAAAGCAACCATTTCGGGTGCCCTCAATACCAGGAAGGTCAACGAAGGTTCTTATGTCCAGCTCGGATCAACCTTAGGCAATATCGTTGATATCTCAACATTGAAAGTGATGGTCAATGTTTCCGAAAAAGATGCTTTCATGCTTTCCCCCGGCGATTCTGTTGAAATAACTACCGACGTTTACCCGGGGCATAGCTTTTATGGCCATGTTGATAATATTGCCTCCAAGGCCGATGATGACCATACCTTCCCGGTTGAGATAAAACTCCCCAATTCATCACAAAATCCGTTAAAGGGCGGTATGTTCGCCAGGGTCAATTTTACATCTATAACTTCACGGAATACCCTTGTTATTCCCCGGGATGCTTTAATCGGTAGTGTGAAAGACCCACAGGTTTACGTTGTCAAAGGTAATATCGCCAGGTTGCGCAACATTACCTTGGGGCGTGAATCGGGTCAGTTCCTGGAGGTGCTGAACGGTCTTGAAGAAGAAGAGCTTGTTGTAACGAGTGGGCAAAACAACCTCTCAGATAACGTGAAGGTAGTGATAGTGAAATAGTGAAATGATGAAATTTTGAAAATCCAACAACATGTCCCTGACTGAATTAGCAATAAAAAGACCTTCTTTTATTATCGTCATTTTTCTGGCCCTCGGCATTTTGGCTGTTTTTGGCTATTACCAACTTGGATACGAATTGTTACCAAAGATCGACGCCCCCTATGTTACCGTTCAGACCATATATCCCGGGGCTTCTCCCGGTGAGGTGGAAAGCAATGTGACCCGCGTTATTGAAGATGCCTTGTCGGGGATTGAAAAAGTCAAAAATATAACTTCGGTATCCTATGAAGGATTATCTATCGTGTTCCTTGAGTTCTATCGTACGGCCAGGATCAATACCGCGGTCCAGGACGTGCAGCGAAAGGTAAACGAGGTTGTTTCCACACTTCCGAAGGATGCTAAAGCGCCCTCACTCCTGACTTATTCGGCCAGTCAGATGCCGGTTCTCAGGCTATCCCTTACTTCAAAGCTACCTTCTGCAAAGTTTTATACCCTGGTAGAGGATCAGATAAAACCCAATTTATCGCGGGTCCCCGGAGTCGGGAATATCACCATTACAGGGGGCCTGAAAAGGGAGATCAGGGTCAATGTCGATGCCCAGAAAGCAAGGGCTTATGGGTTGGCCCTGGGCCAGATCGCCAATTCCATATATACAGCAAACCTTGATTTTCCGACCGGGAAATTAATGGACCCTTCCCGCCAGCTTGTCGTAAGGGTTGCCGGGAAATTTACTTCGCTGGATGAGATGAAAAACCTGGTTGTGGGATATTCTTCCCAGGGCGGTGAAATACGGCTTGGCGATGTTGCAGAAATCCAGGACGGGACGGTTGACCCTACCATGATCAGCCGGTTTAACGGGACCAATTCACTCGGACTTGAAATACAGAAGCAGAACGATGCCAATATGGTACAGGTTTGCGGGCTTGTTCATCAGGAATTATCCCGTCTGGAAACCGATTATAAGGATGTCAGGCTCCATTTCGACATTGCCGATGACCAGAGTGTCTATACCATGGAGGCTGCCAACGCCGTGATGGAGGACCTTGGGTTGGCTATCCTGTTGGTTGCCTTGGTCATGTTCCTCTTCCTGCATTCATTCCGCACGTCGTTGATCGTCATGGTGTCAATTCCATGTTCACTGACTACCGCTTTCGTGGTCATGTGGATCTTCGGGATGAGCCTGAACCTTTTCACTTTACTGGCGTTATCACTGGTCATTGGTATCCTGGTGGACGATTCCATCGTGGTGATTGAAAACATATATCACCATCTGGAGAAGGGGGAGGAGAATCATGTTGCGGCCCTCAAGGGGCGGACTGAGATCGGTTCTGCAGCGGTTTCCATCACGTTTGTCGATATCGTGGTATTTGTCCCCCTGGCGCTTACGACCGGCCTTATTGGCGATATTGTCCGCGGTTTTTCCATTATCATCCTGGTATCGACCCTGACCAGTCTCCTGGTTTCATTTACCGTCACGCCCATCCTGGCCTCACGATTTGCCAAGCTTGAATCTTATAATTCCGGCTCCCTGTTAAGCCGTTTTGGGAAGGTTTTTGAACGGGGATTCAGTTATATCACCAAAAAATATCTCTTGTTGCTGGATTGGAGCCTTCGCCATCAGAATAAAGTCCTTTATGTAGTCATGGCGTGCCTTTTAATCACCCTGCTGATCCCCGTTGCCGGGCTCACCGGATTTGAATTTATGAAACAGACCGACCGTAACCAGTTTTCTGTCGCCCTGGAGTATGCGCCCGGGACAACATTAGGGAACAATAACCGCCAAACCCAGAATATCGAAAAGCGGATCGCTTCATTACCGGAGGTAACAAGCATCCTGACAAACGTAGGTAAAGGAGGCGACGGGGTTTCGAGCGATAACCAGGCTGAGATCGTGGTTTCACTTTGTCCAAAAGAGCTCCGGTCGTTATCAACTGCACAGTTGGGGCAGAAAGTCAAAGAACTAACGGCAAATATTCCCGGGGTTAAAGTATATATTAACCAGATCGATTTTACGGGAGGGACAAGCGCAGCTCCCGTCAGTGTTGAAATCACGGGTGTGAATTATGACAGCATCATGAAAACGGCAGATATCGTTGCCCGTAACCTTCTTCTTACCCCAGGGGTGACTTACCTTAAATTCTCGGCGACAAAAGGAAATCCCGAAACCCGGGTGGAGATCGACCGTCAGAAAATGGCCGCGCTGGGCCTTACCGTGACAGATGTCGGAAGCGCTTTGCAGATTGCCCTCACCGGGAATAATGAATCAAAATACCGCGAAGGGGCAAACCAGTACGATATCCGTGTATCCCTCGACAAATTCGATCGCACCAATCCCGATAACATTTCCCATCTTTCCTTCGTCAACCAGAAGGGAGAAATCATCGAACTGCAGCAATTCGCCTCCATCTACCAATCTTCGGGGCCTACCAAACTGGAACGGAAGAACCGGAACGCCATGACCACCGTGAGCGCTTATACCGATGGTTCGCCCAGTGGTTCTATTATCCAGGCTTTTTCTGCAACAATCGGGGATTCAAAGGCACAGGGGACCCGGATCAAATTCGGAGGGGACCAGGACGAGATGCTGACCTCTTTTCTGAGCCTTTTTGTTGCGCTCATCGCGGGGATCCTCTTCGTTTATTTTATCATGGTGGTCCTGTATGATTCGTTTTCATATCCTTTTGTAGTCTTGTTTGCGATACCGGTTGCGCTCATCGGTGCGATCCTTGCGCTCGCATTGACGGGGAACACGATCAATGTATTCTCCATTTTAGGGTTGATCATGATGATAGGGCTGGTTTCGAAGAATGCCATTCTCATTGTAGACCGCGCAAATGAAAGGCGTGCCGCGGGCGAAACGGTCCATGACGCGTTGATCGATGCCGGGGGAATGCGTATCCGCCCGATCCTCATGACCACCTTTGCCATGATTTGCGGTATGATGCCCATCGCAACTGCTTCCGGGGCAGGCGCCGAATGGAAAAACGGTTTGGCTTGGGTTTTGATCGGTGGTTTGACCAGTTCTATGTTCCTGACCCTTATTATAGTCCCGATCGTGTATGAAAAAATGGCTGCCTTCCTTGAAAACAGAAAACGCCGGAAGTTGACTAACAACAAAAATCAACAAAAAGGAATTACCGCGACAGTTAAAAGTTTATTTCTGACCGGAATTATTATTTTAACCGGAATCTCCGATATACAGGCCCAACAGCCACTCTCCTTTAAAACCAGCCGCATTACGGTGGCCGTGGTCTATGATGGCCCCGCGAAGATGAACCAGGAATTTCACGATTATGTGGTTAAAGAAGTAAGAAGCCTGATGTCGGGCCAGGTCACTGTTGATTTTATAGATCGTTCGAAAACTACCGGGACATGGACTACCGGAAGCGTTCAGGCGATCAACACACAACTGTTAGCCGATACCAGTGTTGACATTATCATATCTATGGGAGTTCTGGCTTCCCAGAACCTGGCCATGCGAAAAATGCTGTCGAAACCGGTTGTTGCCGGGATGGTCCTCAATCATGAGATGCAAAAACTCCCCTGGCAGAATGGGAGCAGCGGCATTCCGAATCTCTCTTACATCCAGCTGAAATCATCGGTTGATAATGAATACGATGAATTGAATAAAGTGGCTCATTTTAAGAAACTAGCTGTGGTCATTTGCAGGGATTACCATGATATCCTCATTCCGGATAACCATGCGATGGTGAGTTTTGATAGTGTTACCGGATTGAGATTGAACCTCATCCTTGCCGATACTTCTGCCGATGCAATATTACAATCGATTCCCCGCGATGCCGATGCGGTCTATCTGGATGCCCTCTTTCGCTTACCTTATCCGGAATTGATCCGGTTGGTAGATTCCCTGAATGTAAGGAAACTGCCAAGTTTCGGATTTGACGAGAGCCTTGTTGACGATGGTGTTCTGGCTTCCGTTTATCCCTGTATTATCGAAAGGCTGTCGAAACGGATCGCACTGAATATTCAACAGATTTTATTGGGACAGAATGCCTCCGCACTGCCTGTCGAATTATTAGCCGGAAAAGGGTTTTTCCTCAACCTGGGGACCTTTGGAAAACTGGGCTTGAAGCCGCTTACCTGGGATCTCTTCACCGAAGCCACCATTGTTGACCTCCAGCGAAGGGATACCAACGTGCGGTTTATTTCACTTCCGGACCTGATTTCCCTGGCCCTTGATAGCAACCAGGACCTGTTAGCCCAAAAATTCACGGTAATGGCTGGCTCTAAAGACATCAACATTGCACGTTCGGCGCTCCTTCCATATCTGGATGTGAATGCCATGGGAGTCCTAAACGATAAGCTGAATTATCAGCCTCCGCAAATGGTCAGCGCCAATGCAAGCGCTTCCCAGATCCTCTATTCAGAACCATACCGGTCGAATGTAAAAGTGGCGCAGTCTAACCTGGTCGCCAGTGAAGAGGGCCTGAATTCACAAAAGCTGAATATCGGAAACCAGGTAGCTCAGGCATATCTCAACATTCTTGAGAACCGAAGTAATTTTTATCTCCTGATCAATAACCTGATGATCACCCGATCAAACCTTGAAATTGCGAAGATGAAAAAAGATGCCGGTTCTGCCGGTGAAGATGAGGTGCTTCGATGGCAAATCGAAGTAGCCAAAGCAAAGCGAAACGTAATTTCTTCCTATGGGCTCATTGCTCAGGGATCCTATACTTTGTTGCAGTTGATCCATGTAAAGAATTTGACTTCTTACGATTTGGGCGAATTCAGAATGGAAAAATCAGGCTTGTTGATCGCCGATTCATCCTTCTTT
>JALNWE010000089.1 GCA_023231065.1 Bacteroidales bacterium | reverse complement strand
GGATGAGAAGATTTACAAAAACATCTGGCGGTTTGCCTAAAAGTATTAAGTAGCCCGTAGGAGAATCGAACTCCTATTACCAGGTTGAGAACCTGATGTCCTAACCGTTAGACGAACGGGCCGTAAATACGATACGGGTGACAAAAGTAGAAAAAAAAGAGCAATCAAGTCCAATTTAGCACAATTTGTAATCTTAAAGAATCAGCTTCCTTTTTGTAAATCGGTTTCCATAGCGCGAAGCCTGAAATAAAAATAATTCGCAGTTCACACTTCACACTTCAGACCTGAAATATATGTGCGAGGTGTAAAGTGCGAGGTCAGAAATAAAAATAATTTGCACTTCACAGTTTACAGTTCACAGTTCACACTTCAGACCTGCGGCATTTGAAAACCCTCCAAAATAAATTATTTTAAAAACTTGGATTTTTGATTCAATCCTTATATATTTACAATTCCATAACATAAAGTATATAGAAACCAGATTATGTATAAGTTCAGGGGACTATCATCTTTGATATGGAGTGAGGCGGATAATGTGCTTAGGGGGTTTTCGAAGAACGTTTACGATATCATTGAGAAATTCAATCTGGATAGGTCGGCAAAGAAGCTGAATAGGATATTGTTTTCTCACTTCTTCAATGCCGGTATCATCAGCAGCATGAACGACGAAACCACTGTTGAACGGCACTGTTGAGCGGCATTTGCAACGCGGCTCAGTAGGTTTCTTGTCAAGAAAAATCAAACGATAATGATTTATATTGAACCAAGAAGCCCCATTTGAACTATTTCTTTGTGAGTTTAATACATTTTATAGTTTTTTAAAAAAGATAAAATTAAATCATCATGAAAAAATGTATTTATATTACGCTCTGTTTCTGTCTTTTTATGAACCATTTATGGGGTCAAGCTATGCCCGCCAGAATTAAGGTGGTTTTCCCTTTTCCTGTTTCATCCGTCACTTTGCAGCAATATTGGCCCATTAGTTCGTATCCTTCGATGGAACTTACAGGCACGAATGAGTATTCCTACACTTCGTTTACCGATAATTATGGTCAGGTGGAATTCAATATAAAATATTTAGCGCCCCAATTCTTTGGAGGCAACTATTTCTATGTCGCTGGTTTCAATGGCACTCCTGTGGGGAGACCTGCCGGATTGGTTTATGGGAAGGTTTATATCAATAATGTTCTTCTCAGCAACATGTATACAACGTTGAATCCTTCGGCTGACGGGTTAAATATTTCTGCTATAATTTCATCCGATAGTTCAATAGTGCCGATGATCAACAGCAGCCACCCCCATGCAATCATTGACGATAGGATTTCGCCGGAAGTCGCGAACCGTGGCTTCTTTAAAAATCCTCTTCCTGGCAGTAATTATCACTACCTGGCTGGCTGGATGCAGGTTATAACCAATAATTCGGTTATGGACACATGCATTGTTGAAGTTGATTATTTCAGGTTATATGGAAGGAATGGTAGTACGTTGACTCTGCTTTACGAAGACACCTATGACAGTTTTAACCAGGATTATGATGGAGGACTCTTTCTGAGATATCCTTTTTTTCCGCCAGGGGATTACCATGAGCATCCCTTTCCATGCACATTAAATAACGGGATAATGTCCTTTTCGCCAACCACCCAAATTAATCGCGTTTGGCATTGGTGGAATGCTCAACAAACATTTTTAAATGACCTATCACAGTATACCTCTTATCGAGCTGAATGCAGAATAAAAATTAGCGGTCATGCAATTGCCCAGGCCGGTATAGATTGCAGGATTGATCAGGCTGGAACGCCCTATGAACTGGGAACCGGAAATTGGGTGTTTGAGAATAATGGACAGTGGCAGAATGCTTGGTTCGATTCAGGTGATACCGCAGTAACAATTGAAAAAATCAAACAGGAAAATGTCAAATGTTATTTCGATCCTTCCCTTAGAAAGGTCTTCTATGTTTTTGATATTGCTTCAAAATCCGATTTTAATGGAAGCCTTTTCTCAACAGATGGAAAAGTTATTAATAATTTGGTAAAAGTAAATCTTTATCCCGGAAAATATTCTTATTCAGTGGATGTTCAATACTTGCTGGTTGAAGAGTTGATTTTTAAAGTGAAAATAAACAGAACCATTTTCACCGGGAAAGTCTTGGTTTACTAAATTTTGTAGGATATTCATCCCGGCCGAGCTCAGAATTTCCGAATACGTCCGGATGGCCTTCAATTAACTTTTTCCCATATTAATGGCACTCTGGCCAGCCGGAAGCGGCCTGGATGTCATCTTGCCTTTGCTGTATGTTTCAATTACAACACATGTCTCAATGATATCTTTCGCATCAATGGAAACAACCAGTAGATTATTTAGCAGGTTCTTAAGCTGTTTTGTCTTTTGACCTCCCCATTGATCATTTCCTCAACTGATTCCGTAATGTTCAGTTCTTCAGCCAGCTTATTGAATTCTATTGATTTGACCTGAATACTGCCTCAAAACAATTAAATGCCAAATAATCCATCAATAAAGGATGGAAATTAATCCAGTTCAATTTATCTTTACAACTTTATAAAGTAACCGGAAAGAAAAGCTGATCATTTTGTTGAAGTCAACAGAATGATAAAATCCGGTTAGGTTGTTCAAGACCAGACTGAGAATATACAAACCAGAAAAATGAATATGAACACTATTCCGGAATTTTACGAATCGATTGATCGGAACGCGATCATCGTCAGGCCAAAGAAACCCTATTTCGATTGGCTGAACCAGGTAATACCAGAGAATAAACCGATCACTAAAAACGATGAAAACAATATCTACTTAGTGCGGGAGATGGAAAGCAATGAGGACGTTTTAAAATGGGTTAAACGGAAATTCAATTTACTCTTTATTAACGAATTAAATGATTGGGATGCCGATGAAGAAAAATGGCCTCAACAAAGAACGTATAAAATGTTTTCCGAATGGTTTGAAATCGAAATATGTTCAATGGTACTTGACCTGGAAGAAGATCCGATAAATAAAGAATAGGGTTTTACTTTTCATTACGAACATTGCCTGTTACTGTTTATCGAGAAGATTGGCCCGATGGATCTGCATCCCGATTCGGTGGATAACCATGCCATGGGGTGGTTCATGTGCGAAGTGAAAAGTGCGAAGTCCGAAAAAAATAATTCACACTTCACAGTTCACACGTCAGACCTGAAATACATGTTCGATTCAAAAATGTTCAGGGCTAAAACCCCTGGTGTCAGCCAGCCTTCTCATGGGTAATAGTTCTGCAAAAAGGCTTTCCAATATGTCTGTGTTTTTCGTATATTGACCCAGTAAATAACGGAATATGAATACCGGAGAAATCATCATATATCAAAATCCTGAAGACAATATCAAGGTTGATGTACGGCTTGAAGATGAGACTGTGTGGCTCACTCAGGAACAGATGGCCCTGCTGTTTGGGAAAGCCAGAACTACCATCACCGAACATATCCAGAATGTTTTCAATGAAGGCGAATTAGATGAAGAAATGGTATGTCGGGAATTCCGACACACCATGAGTTGCAGGAACGCATGCCGGGAAAATAAGCCACGAAATGGCGTTGCAAAAATCAAGCGATGAATACGACAAATTACAGGCCAATCAAAAGCAAATAGAGAAAGAACAAAGCCTGAAAAAGCTGGAGGCTGATATCGGCAAAAGGTCAAGATGGAATGATATAATAGTATGTTTGCACTAAATACTTCTATTTTTAAACATCAATGCATATAAAATGAAACATTTAATAATCAAATCATTAGGGCCCATCCGGGAAGCCAATATAATGTTTGCCGATTTGACGTTGTTGGTGGGGCCACAGGCAAGTGGAAAAAGCATCTTACTTCAGATGGTCAAACTGATTACAGACCGGTATAACATTCCTGCCGTTCTCAAACAGAACAATTACGAATGGGGTAAGAGAAATGAAAATTTTCTTGACCTTTTTTTCGGTGAAAGCATGTCGGGGATATGGAAAGGGGACACAAAGATTGAACTTGACGAGAATAATTATTCATTGTCCTCCTTCCTCTCCAAGCAAGGGGTGCGAGAAGGTTCAAAAACCGAAAAACTCTTTTATATTCCTGCCCAACGGGTTGTGACGATGAGCCAGGGTTGGCCCAGGGCCTTCGGAACATTTGATATCGGGGACCCATTTGTGTTGAAGCAATTCAGCGAATCTATACGGGTTATGATGGAAAAGGAGACCATCAATGGGGGAAGCACACACAGTAAAGTATTTCCTAAATCGAAAAGGATCAAAGAGCCGTTGAGAAAAATATTGGATAACAGTATCTTTCATGGAGCGACAGTTGAATCTGACAATACCAGTTTGAAAAGAAGATTTCTTCTGGAAGTCGGGACCAGTAAGCTTCCATTCATGACTTGGAGCGCCGGTCAGAAAGAATTCATGCCACTGCTGCTTTCATTGTATTATCTGATGCCGGCTTCGAAGGTTAAATTGAGAAATGATATTCAAACAGTGATTATTGAAGAACCGGAAATGGGTTTGCACCCCAAGGCGATTCAGGCATTGATGGTTGTTTTTCTTGAGCTCATTACCAGAGGTTATAAATTAATAATCTCCACCCATTCACCTGTTCTACTTGAATTGCTCTGGGCCATGAAATATATTAAAGATTATAAAGGCACCTCTTCTGACCTTTTTGAATTGTTTTCAATTGAAAAAAATAATTCAATGGCATCATCTTTCAGAACGGTGATCAAAGAGAAAACATTTGCGACCTATTATTTTGATCAAAAAAATGAAGGCGTAACCATCAGAGACATTTCATCCCTTGATGCCGGCAGCCAAGAACAGGCCGTCTCCAATTGGGGAGGACTCACAGATTTTGCATCCAGGGCAGCAGATATCGTTTCAAAACTTGTTGCAAATGAGAGCAAAGAGGATTAAGCCTAAAAAAAAGAAAACTTTCAGGCAGGCAACTGAAGCAACCCCAGAAGTCAAATCTTGTTATCAACAAGGAAAACAAGCGATCCTTGACAAAGAACAAAACAAGGTTGACCTGGAGGATCCCGGGAAATGTGGCGGCAGTTTATTTATTGACCAATGTCTGCTTAATCAGAACCTGTACTGTCAAAACAACCGATGGGATTATGCAATCGATTACAATGGAGAAGCCTATTTCGTTGAAGTGCATTCAGCTATTACCGGAGAAGTAAGAACGGTCTTACAGAAACTTGAATGGCTGAAGAGCTGGCTGCTTAATAACGCTCCGGAACTAAATTCCTTGAAAGCAAAAGCGCCCTACTACTGGGTACAATCAAATGGTTACCATATTCTTCGAAACTCTTCCCAGGAACGAATAGTTATTCAAAAGGGGTTGAAACCGGTATCAAAACTTGTTCTAAAATAGCATTGGCTGAAAGGGCGTATACTCGTGAGAGGTCTTTGGGGATATTTTTTTCTCCTACGTATACGGCCGCGTTGATTTTTATCTGAAATTAGAGAATCCGTTGATCAGTCGTTTGATTGATTGTAGATGAGTTTTTGATGGGATTACAGAAAGACATGTGCGAGTTGTAAAGTGCGAGGTCGGAAATAAAAATAATTTGCACTTCACAGTTTGCACTGAGGATGAAACTGTTTGGCTATCGATAGATTTGGGGGGGGCCAGCCAAGTAAGGTAAAACAAATATTTTGTTTTTGTGCTGTTTCATCTCTCTTTACTTGGCAGTGTAAAATAAAAGGCGCTTCCCTTATCTTCGTTGCTTTCAATCCATAGCCTTCCATTGTGTTTTTCGATAAACTCTTTGCAGATAATTAATCCAAGCCCTGAGCTGGGTTCTCCTTCAGTTCCCCTTCGGCTGGTATTAACATCAGCCAGGAAAAGGTTCCTGATCATTTCTTTGCTCATCCCAACACCCGTATCCTTAAAAGAAACCTCAACCCACTCGTTGG
This sequence comes from Bacteroidales bacterium, assembly GCA_023231065.1. Classification (GTDB taxonomy): domain Bacteria; phylum Bacteroidota; class Bacteroidia; order Bacteroidales; family FEN-979; genus CAIVAT01. Next base: position 4,847 of record JALNWE010000089.1, on the reverse strand, counting down.
AAATTGGCTTTGCCGCAATGTCCACCTTCCCGCCTTTTAGCGTAAACTTCACCGCGTTACTGGCTAAATTACGTAGGATGCCACCAAGCATATTTTCATCGGCAAAAACAACCAAGTCTTCCGGAATATTATAACTCAGATCAATTCCTTTTTTATTAGCCGATTCCATTATCATTGCAGTATCAGTCATGACTTTTGACATCAGTAGTACTGGTTCGGGGTTATAAGTGATCAGGCCTCTCTGCAATTGTGACCAGTCCAACAGGTTTTCAAGCAGGCTGTAACAGTTAGTGGCAGATTTTCTCAATGTTCCGGCAATCTTCTGAATCTGTTCACGGGTCATTTTTGGCAGTTCTTCTTCAAGCATTTTTGAAAAACCCAGCAGGCTGGCGAATGGGCTGCGCAGGTCATGTGCGATAATACCGTAAAACTTTTCCTTTTCGGCATTGAGCAATTGAAGTTCTTCGTTTTTTCGTTTGATTTCTTCGCTTGTCTGCCTTCGCCTTAAGATGCCCCACAGCATATTGGTAAGGTTTTCAAGAGCCGCGGCATCTGTATCCAAATAGTCGCAGGTTTTGTTTGCGACAGCTGCCACCGCGACAATCTTTCCACCGTCAAAAACCGGAACTGCCATGAAGCGCTCAATTGGGACATGCCCGGCTGGAATCCCTTTTTTATGAGGGGAATTGCTGTATGAGTTGACGATGATTGGCTTTCGTTGCCTGACACAATCCCCCCATAGTCCCGCCTCTGAAATGGGAAATAGCCTGGGACTGGCTGGAATTGCGCATTCCTTCATCGTGTCTTTTGACCATGCGTAAATAGTCATCACGGTTTCGCCTTTGTTTATTGTGCCAATAAACGAAAACCGACTTTGCATTGACCTGATAAGTGCATCCAGCATATAATCAAAAAGCTGGTCTTGCGGGGTATCCATGATATTATGCAGCTCCAGTTGTAACTCCAACCGCACTTTCTCAAGGTCACGCGCTTCCTCAAGTATCTTTTTTTCGGTGATGTCCTGTGCTGTAGAGAGTGCACCGATCACGTTTCCACCGTTGTCTTTGAGCGCCCTGCACCACCAAGACAGAAGTCGCTTTTCTCCATCTTTGCGACGTTGCCAGCTCTCTATATGGACAACATCATCGCTGCCCTCAAAAAGTTGATTGACGATTTTATAGGTTTCCTGTTCCCCTTCAAAATAATAAGCGGCTTCTTTCCCAACTACCTCCTCGCCAAAAAAAATCAATCCAGCCGGGTTCGCCCAGGTGTATATTTTGTTCTTGTCAACTTCTACGATAATATCTGGGATGGCCGATAACAGGGCTTGCTGGCGATAAAATAGAGTTTGCAGCTCCTCTTCCTTGTTTTTACGTTTGGTGATATCCCTGCTTGATGCATGCAATTCCAATACTTCGTTTGTTTCCTTATCAAAAATGGTCCGGGTTATGGTTTCAAGCCATTTATATTGCCCGTTCTTACAGCGAAAACGAAAAGTATTAGTAGTAGTAACAGGCTTATTGATAATAGCCACACGGTTTTCTTCCAATCTTTGATTATCATCCGGATGAAAAAACTCAAAAGCCGAATGCCCAACTAATTCTTCAGGTTTATAGCCCACCAATACGCGACAGGCAGGCGAAACATAAAGAAACACGCCTTGCTTATCGTGACGTGCAACCATATCGGTGGAATTTTCAGTAATCAGTCTGGTAAAAAGCCGGCATTCAGCAAGTTCAGTTTCATTTTTATGGAACATTTCCTGAAAGGAATTAAACTCTTGCTGCAATTCTTGCAATTCTTTTATAAGCTCTTCCCTGGTTTTTTTCTGAATGTCCATAATACCCGGATTTTTTCTAAATATACGGATTATATATTGAGCTTACTCCGAAAAGTGAAATCTTTACTTTTATCCAAACCTGTTCACTTGTCGGTGGATTCATCCTGTTCCTCCATCCATTTCATGCACCAGTCTAAAACAAATGGGATCTTGACCAGCTTTACAGTGAGGATCTGGCTTTCGGGCAGTATCCCGGGGAAGTTGTTGTAGAAATACATAATTAACGCTTCGTTCAGTGCGAATTTCCCTGAACTGCTGTAGTTGATGGATAACAAGTAAACGTAAAGCAAAGCTTCTTCTTTGCAGAAGGCTTTCCGGTCCGGGTAGAAATTCTTCAAATGCAGCGATTCATCGATCTGTTCGTATGTATTTTCGGGCGATAAAACCTGCTGATGTTGTTGTTTGCTCATATTTTATTGTTCACGTTCCCAAAGCTCGCGTTCCTTCCGTTCCTTTACTTGCCGAACTTCCAAAGCAGGGCCTTCACCACGTCTTTTTAGACCAGGATATCCATCATCTTATAACCTGCTTACTACCGGAGAAATGGTCTTTCGCCCCCTTGAGGTCAAACCGGATAAAGGACATTCAGATCAGCCGAGCCCAACCAGCAATGGTTTCTGGTATTGTGATCTGTTTCCCGTGGAATAACCCGGCGCCGCTATGGCAGGAGGAGCATTACATTTTTAAAATATGTAGCTTTGCTTTCGAAATGAAATAATATGCTACTTTTTCTTTCCCTTACTGGCATCTTCTTGTCTGTCATTCTGTTATCTTTTAACGCCCGGAAATACACTTCCTCCATTTATCTGGGGCTCTTCTTCTTCCTGGTCAGCATGTACGGGTTAATTCAGTATATTTTGGTATTTTCAAAATCCCGGCTGCTTGTCGCCCTGGTATTTGTTCACCCGATATTCCTTATGTACCTGGTCGGGCCCATGTTATACTGGTATGTACGGAGTGTGCTTACCGACGATTCCAGGTTGAAGAAAAAGGACTTGTGGCATCTTCTTCCGGCCCTGATATTTCTTCTTTCGGTCATTCCTTACCTCTTTACCCCATGGGCAGAAAAAATTGAAAATGCGGACCTGCTTATAGCCAGTATTTCCAATCTGAAAACAATCCATAGTTCCTTACTTTATAATTTTATTCCCCAAGCCGTTATATTTATCAGCAGGCCAGCGTTAGCCCTTTGTTACACCCTTGCATCGATCGTTATTTTTATCCGCTGGGCCCATCAGAGAAGGAATGCAGGGGTGCTTTCGCAACAGCGATATCTGATCCGTTGGCTTACCGTACTCCTCGGATTCTTTTTAATACTGCTGGTGAGCCTTTTGCTTGCGCTGACGGAGGCCTATTCTTATAAAAACCTGAACCTTTACTTTACCCTGGAGCTTTTACAGCTGTTCTCAGGAATCGGCCTGACAGGTATGCTGATCTCTCCTTTCTTTTTTCCCTCCCTGCTTTATGGCATGCCAAGGTTCCCGGTAGAAGAAAAAGGAATCAGGATTAGGGCCTTGTCCCGGGATCAGGCTGACGAAGCAATAAGACAACGCAAGGGACCTGATTTTGAAACCGATTACCTCGTTGGTATTGAGGACAAGGTCAACCGTTGTATGGAAGAACTGAAGCCATACCTTCAGTCAGAATGCAACCTTGCCTATATTTCAAAGATGATCGGCGTTCCGGCCCATCACCTGGGCTATTATTTCAGGGAAGTCAAAAAACAGCCCTTCAATGATTTCAGGAATGAATGGCGGATAAAACATGCAAAAGACATGATCCGGGGAGGGAAAACGGACGAGCTCACCCTGGAAGCCATAGGCCACACCTCGGGTTTTTCATCCCGCAATACCTTCTATCTCTGTTTTAAAAAAGTTGAAGGGATTACTCCCAGCGTTTATGCTTCAAATGTTCACCACGCTAATTGATGATGATTTTTCTGACTACTTTTTCGTTCCCGTTCGAGATCATACTAGAATACATCCCGGGGGCAAGATCAAGGCCGGCACAACTGAAGTCAACGGAAACACCAGAGTTGCTCACGATTTCCTTCTCCGCTTTAACTGATCCGTTGAGATCGTAAATAACGATCCTGATCTTTCCCGACATCTTAGAATCGGCAACAATATGGACATCGCTGCTTTTTCCAGGATTCGGATAAACAAATGCCTTGAGCCCGGATTCCGGCCCCGCATTGTTTCCGCCCACCGTAAAGCTATAAATATCGGAAGTTACCGTATAACCATCTTTGGTTTTCCCTCTTACGGCCCAGTAATAGGTTTTTCCGACTTCAGGCTGAAATCCTGAAGGAATGGAAGCTTTTGCATCGCCGGCCGATTGCCTGCAGATAATCGTCGTATTGTCGATGGGGGAGGATTTTGAAATGAGGAGTTCATAATCACTGAGATCCTGATATTCATCTTCCCAGTTAAAGAACAGGTTTTTATCGTCGGCCACCCCGTGATCCTGTGGTGAAAGAAGCCGGATATTGGCTTTAGTCGGGTTGACAATGTAAGCAATGTACCATGGACGTTGATCCCCGAAGTATTGATAATACCACCAGTTGACGCCATTGTTATTTCTGAACCAGTAAGCGCTGATATCAAGGCTTGAGATCTTTGTTCCGGCTTTCTCGCTGTTAAGATTTGCCAGGGAGCATTTGATCTCGGTGCCAAACTTATCGGTTACCGATGATTCGGTGGTATAGTTCACCTCGTAACTTCCTGATACACCGACTGAAAATACTTTGGGGACCTTCACGCTCAGTCCGGCAGTAACTTCATATTCCATCGATTGTTCATAACTGTCAGTAGAACTGCTTGTTATTTCATACGTTTTTGCCTGGCCATTTCCGGGACTGTCCCAGGTTGGGTGACAGATAGGGCTTAACCCATTGTTGTTAATAGCCACCTGCATGGTATCCCTGGCATCAAACGTCCAACTTTGGAAGGTGGAATCGTTCGGGTTGATGATGTGGAAAGGATAGCTGTCTATCGGAACATATTGT
>JALNWE010000088.1 GCA_023231065.1 Bacteroidales bacterium | reverse complement strand
GAAAACAATTGATCAGGCAGGTAAAGAGCCATTGTCCAACGTAAATCTTTCCATAACCGGATCCAGGATTGGAACGGTATCGGGGAAACAGGGGGATTTTTCCTTTTTCATAGATAGTCTGCCTGCCACCCTGACGGTCAGCCATGTCGGTTACCGGACCAAAACAATTTTACTGGATAAAACATCTTTTTCATTGACTATTTATCTGGAACCAAGCATCGGTGAACTGGAGGAAGTAGAGATCAAAGCAAGGGGAAGAGTAGCTTTTTTTAAGGATGATTTTTATTCAGTAAAGGATTATGAAATTGATAGTGGGATAATATATCTTCTCATTTACCGGGCCCGGTTATTAAATGCGGAAATAATTTGCAAAAATACGGCAGGGGACACCTTAGCGCGATTGCCGGTAATCCGGTTTTCCCCTAACCGGTTATTCAGGGACTGTATGGGGTATGTGCATGTACTCAGCAACGATTCCGGATTCCAAATTTACCGGCGGGAAAATATTCTGTATTTGATTCACCCGGTGGAGCTTAAGAAGTTTGATGATGTACTTAAAAATTGCGTTGCTTCCACCCCTGAGACGTTTTATTTTCAAAATATAATCAATAAAGGATTAAGTGTGGAGTATTACGGAATTAACAGGACAACCCTGATCCGGCGTTCGCTTGCCAGTGTCAGCGATGAAAAACGATTAAAAATGTTACGCAGGAACCAAGAAGATCTGGGCTTATTATGGAAAACTTCACCCCCAAATGACCGGGATGAATTTGTGACATGGAATTATGTTCATAAAATCTTATACCGCCCCATTAAGACAGGACTGTACAGGATTGGCAGTTATATCAGTATTTTTGACACCCCTGAACGACAATTGGAATTCTATGACCTGGAAGGGAATTACTCTTATAAAATCGGAATTAAAACAGATACCATACATAATGGACGATGGACCAATGAGATCCTGGTAGATGAAGCTACCGAAAAGGTTTATACCACCTATCTGAAAAACGGGAGATGCATCATATACCGGATTGATATTAATACCGGCAACCTAAGAAGAATTTTTGAAATCATCCATCCTTTCCCGCAAAAGCTACGCATTTATGATGGTAATGCTTATTACCTTTATGATGTTCCGGGGAGTTATGATAATAAAATGATATTCAAGCAGGGCTTATAAATACATAAAAAGGATGAAATAGTAATTATTTCACGATGGTAAGTTCATTGATCAGGTTGGTAGCACCGGCAAATTTATCAATGATGAAGAGAACATAACGGATATCGACATTAATGGTTCTTTGCATATCGGGCTCAAACATGATATCACCGCTCATGGCCTCCCAGTTTCCATCAAATGCAAGGCCAATCAGCTGTCCATCTCCATTGATGACGGGGCTTCCCGAATTACCGCCCGTGATGTCGTTGGTCGTCAAAAAACAAACGATCATTTCTCCGTTTTCGCCGTAGGGACCATAATCCTTATTTTTAAATAGTTCTTTCAGCTTTTTATCGACGATAAATTCATCGTTGGTGGGGTCTTCTTTTTGCATAACACCTTTGAGGGTCGTTATATAATCATAATGGACAGCATCTGCAGGATAATAATCCTGAACGCTTCCGTAGCTCATACGCATGGTGGAGTTGGCATCGGGGTATTTTACCAGATCAGGGTCCATCTGGCGCAGACCGGCAATGAAAAGCCGGTTTGATACGCTTGCCTTGGTCCTTGCTGCTCCAAAAGCGCCGGAATTTTTGCCTATTGTCTCCGACATTGATTTGGCCAATTCCCAACCCAGGTCTTTTTTAAACACTTTCAGGCTGGGGTTATCAATAAAAGCATTGGCTTTTTCAGGGGTGGCAAAAACGGATTTTGCATAAACCTCATCGGCAAAAGCTTTAAAATCATTATTGTATTCTTTGTCTATTTTTGTAAAAATAGTTGGAAGATCGGCTTTAGGCACATCGGTGGCATACAACTGAAGCATTTCCGCAAGGGTCTTTTTTGCGATGGTCTGGTCATATTCCTTAAAATGTTCTTTCACGGCGGATTTTAATTCCTTTTTGGTTTCTTCCAGCATCGTTTTGTTCTTCTTTTCAAGCGCGCCTTTCAGTACATCAAATTGGTTTGCCATTTGTACGACATCAAGCCCCATCCCGGCAATGTTTGCATAGAAAAAAGGGACAGCCAGGTTTTTCATGCTGGCATAATCGGATTTCAGGTCATCCAGCACTTTTCCATATTTATTCTGTAAGGCAGGATCTTTGCTGTACCAGGCAGTGAACTCATTTTCGATCACTTTCTTTTTGTCTTCCACTTTATTGCGGATCAACATACGGGACTGGCCAATAAAATTTTTCCAGGTATTGGCGATCCCGGCATAATCATCGGCATAGGCGATTTTCACGGCTTTATCCGCGTCCATCCTTTCTTTCATTACATCCAGTTCTTTCCCGAAGATTTTAATAATGGTTGGATATAAGACGCTCAGGTTATATTCGATCCCATAAGAAGTGAGATAGCGGGAGGTGCTACCGGGGTAGCCCCAGATCATGGCAAAATCGTTTTTCTTGATCCCTTTCAGGCTGATGGGCAGGTGATAAGGCGCCTGTAGTGGGACGTTTTTATCGGAATAAGCAGCCGGTTGGCCATCAGGATCTGAATATACCCTGAGAACCGTGAAATCACCGGTATGGCGGGGCCACATCCAGTTGTCGGTATCTCCTCCGAATTTTCCAATGGAAGAGGGTGGGGCCCCTACCAAACGCACATCTTTATATGTTTTAAAAACGAACAAGTAGTATTCATTGCCACCATAAAAAGGTTTAACAGAAGCTTCATATTTCCCATTTTCTTCGGCTCTTTTCCTGATCCGGGCCGAGATTTCCCTGACCTTAGCTGAACGGTCGAATTCTTTCAGGGTGTCCGGTAAAAATGGAAGAATAGAATCGGTTACATTTTCAATACGTTGCAGAAAGGAGGCGCACATACCTTCGTTGGGTAATTCCTCTGAGAATGATTTAGCCCAGAAACCATTGGTGAGGTAGTCATGCTCCGTTGAGCTTTGTTCCTGTACTGCTCCAAAACCGCAATGGTGATTGGTAAACAACATTCCCTGGGCAGAAACCATTTCAGCAGTGCAGAAAAAACCACCTGTAGCGCCCCCGCGGGATAAACCCACAATGGCATCTTTCAGGCTGTTGTGATTAATATCATATAATTCCTGCACGGTGAGATGAAGCCCCATTTTCTGCATATCGACATAATTGAGCCGTTCGAGAAGCAGCGGAAGCCACATGCCCTCATCGGGTGGGTTATCGGCATAGGTAAATGATCCCGCAGCAAAGGATAAAAAGAACATCAGAAAAGCCAACTTCATTTTGAACAATACTGTTTTCATAAGAGCGGATTTGTTAGTAAATGTAATATGAATGTAATAATTTTTACCAGATAAAAAGCAGGGTAAAAGCAGTCGGCAAAATTAATGACAATTTTGTTCCCGTTTCCTTTTTTTAGACGAATCCTTAATATTCTCGGTGACTGTTAACATTTTGCTGATGAAACTGTAAGGGATACCCCATAAATTCTTATTTTCATCCAGTTTTTGTCAGGATACATCAAAAAAGATTGAAATTGACCCGGGCAATTATCATATTTGCCAAAAAACCGCCAGGATGATCTTAAAAGGATTTATACGTAAGAACAGGAAACACCCTCTTATTCCCCATGTTATTTTCTGGATTGTCAGTATTGTCCTGTTTACCGTGGTACTATTTTATACAAGGGGGGATTTTAACATTTCAGATATTGATATCACCCTGGCGACCAATATCCTGGTAACTATTTTTTTTCTTGCGGTTTCAGTTTATATCAATTTATTGTGGCTTATTCCCGCTTTTTTTAACCGGCAGCGCTATGGACTGTTTTTGTTGTTGGAGACAGCTAATATTTTCCTGTTTATTATCCTGAATTTTGTCGTCTCCTATTTTTTTGAAGGAGAGCAGCATCCCAATTTTTTCTCCGAAGTTATTGCCGAACTCATCCTTGTTTTAATTTTCCTGGTTGTATCTACTTTGTTCAAGCTTATGCGCGATTCCGTGAAGATGCAGGGTGTTGAACTGCGTATGAAAGAAGTCGAAAAGCAAAAGATCGAGGCTGAATTACGGGCCTTAAAGGCACAGATCAATCCTCATTTTTTCTTTAACACGCTCAACAGCCTTTATTCACTGACTTTAGATAAATCGGAAAAAGCGCCAGAGCTGATATTAAAACTTTCGGATCTGATGCGTTATTTGATTTATGAATCCAAAGATGATCAGGTTGCCATCGGCAAACAACTCGGTTTTTTGCAAAGCTATATTTACCTCGAACGGCTCCGTACAGATGAAAGCCTGACTTTGACTTTCGATATCAAGGGTGAAAATTTTCAGAATAAAACAGAGCCTCTGCTTTACATTGCCTTTATAGAAAACGCATTTAAACACGGCGCTAAATCCAGGGGGTCGCATCCTTTTATTCATATTACCTTTAATCTTGAACGGACAGACAGGGTCGGATTTTTTATCGAAAACAATAAAGAACCCCAGCCACAGGACCAATCACATGGCGGTATCGGACTGGTCAATGTGAAAAAGCGCCTTGAACTGCTTTATCCCGAAAAGCATACACTGATCATCCATGATGCTGACAATCTTTATAGCGCCGATTTAACCTTAATTATATCATGAACATCCGCTGTCTGATCATCGATGATGAGCCTTTGGCCCAGCGTGTCATTGAACGGTACGCCGAAAACCTGTCTTATCTCGAGATCGTAAAAAAGTGTAATAACGCGCTGGAGGCCATTGAAATATTGCATCAACAGGAAATCCACCTGTTATTCCTCGATATCAATATGCCCCGGCTCAGCGGAATGGATTTTCTGAAGACCATAAAGAACCCACCGCTTGTCATCATTACCACTGCCTATTCGGAATATGCCTTACAAGGATATGAGCTGGATGTAATCGACTATCTCATGAAACCGTTTGCCTTTGACCGGTTTTTAAAGGCGGTACAAAAAGCGTCAGAGTTACTCAGGGTGAAAGGGGCCCCTCATGCAGAAGTTCACGATACCGAGCGGGCAGAAGATTCCTTCATATTTATAAAATCAAGTAAAAAAACGTATAAGGTAAACCTGTCTGAGATCCTCTATATTGAAGCATTGGGAGATTATGTAAAGATCTATACCAACGACAAAATGATCGTCAGTTATCAATCCCTGAAAAACATTGAAAGTTTATTACCTGCCAAATCATTTCCACGGATTCATAAATCATTTATCATTGCATTATCGCGGATTGAAATGATTGAAGGGAACCATGTAAAGATCCGGGACCGGCTGATTCCGGTCGGTACCAACTTCAAAGCCGAATTTGAGCGGCTGATCAAATTTATTTAATTTCCACGGTTTCTTTTGTTTCCGACAGGATCACCTTACGAAGGAGAAAGGAAAACCATATCAGAAGAATTCCGAAAAGGACTGCCAGGATCCCGATGATTTTTACCAGGAATACTGCCCAGGAGAAAGGATGAAAGAAAAGGGAAATTCCCAGTCCGAGGGTAAGCAAACCATTGATCAGCAAACCGTTTTTGAAAGACGAAAAATCCCTGAGGGTGGCGAGGATAGCCAATTGGACAATTCCCATGATCACGAACCAGACCCCAACCAGGATCATGAAGAGGTTCACTGAAGCATCCGGAAAAAACGCGAGGACCAGACCGATAGCTATTACCGCGATGGATTCAAAGAGGACCAATCCCGATTGTTTATCTTTTCGGAAATTGTTTATCCCGACAATCAGAAGGATAACGCCCAGTACCAACAGGCAGGCCCCGAAATATTTGATCATGGCCTGAATGGCTTCGTTTGTGTTAAAGAGGACCATCAGGCCAAAAAGAATGAAAATGATTCCGTTCACCGCAAGGAACCACCAGTTTTTAAATTTTTTTTCAGCCATAACGTTTGGTTTAATAAGCGGTTAACATACATTAAGGAACTTTTATTGAGATCCCCCTGAAATACTCCAGCAAGGAACCCGTAATTATAAAAAGGCCAATGACAAGGAATAGCAATCCAACGATCCGGTTCATCCATAGTTTAACCTGAGGATTTCCGGCAAATTTTATCTTATTGGCCAAAACAACTTTCAGAATATCCGTGGTCAGTATAATTCCTAATGTCCCGGCGAAAAACAGCGCAACATTTTTTTTGTCCCCGCCGTAAGTTGCGGTGATAGCGACCACCGAAGTGATCCAGAACGCCCATAACATAGGATTGGCGATATTAAGTACAAACCCTTTAAAAAAGTAAGGAAGGGCCCCCTTTTTTTTAACCTTTATTTCATCGATGGCTTCAACCTGTTCTGTCAATGAAACTTTTTTAAAAAATGTATAGAGACCATAAGCACATAATACCACTCCTCCAAAAATGCCAAGGAAGAGGTGATAACCGGGATCGGTAATGATCTGGGTAGCGCCAAAAAAGCATCCAACCACCAGGGTCAGGTCGCTTGAAAAAATACCCAATGCCAGAAAGATCCCTATTTTAATTCCATGTTTAAGGCTTGTCTGAAGCAGCGCAAACAAGGCAGGCCCCAGTGTAATGGCAACCGTCAACCCGAGGATCATCCCTTCGAACAATGGATGTAGCGCAGAAACCATTTATAAGTCAGATTGAATGATATATGATTTAATGTGCCCTTCCCATTGTTCTAATTGTTCGTTTTTCAGAACCCTGGGGAACTTGTGGGCGCCGCCTTCTTTTCCTTTGATTTTCATCCAGTCGCGGAAGGCCTGCAAAGGTAAAACTTCTGCAGAAACATTCTTTATGGCTTCAATCCTTTCCACACGGTAATCGTCATTGAGCATTTTCAGGTAAGTATCCAGTTTTTCGGCAGCGACAACAGGATCAAGATGATCATCGGTGCCCAGATACCATTTATGGGCAAACAGATTTCCAAAGCGGATCCCGGTGATGGTAAATTCATTGATCTTCACATTCAGATCATCCTGGAGCATGCGGATGGCGCGGTTCATGTTGTCCTGCGATAAATGTTCCCCGCACAGGCTGATAAAATGTTTGGTCCTCCCGGTGAGAACAATTTCATTTTTTTCCCTGGAGACGAATTTTATGGTATCACCGATCAGGTAACGCCATGCGCCGGCACAGGTTGTAAGTAACAGGGCATATTCTTTGTTCTCTTCAACTTCGCCGATTGTATAGGTTTCCGGATTTGTCACTATCTCGCCCTCGCTGTCAAAGTTGGTATTATTAAAGGGGATAAACTCGTAAAATATGCCATTGTCGAGAATAATCTCCATTCCCTGTTTATTTCCTGGTTGCTGGTATGCAATATATCCCTCAGAGGCAAGATAGGATTCATTATACAAGATCGGGTGGGTAAATAAATGATCAAGGCTTTTCCTGTAAGGTTCAATAGAGACACCGCTGTGGACATAAGCCGCCAGATTAGGCCAGATATCGTGAATGGAATTCACCCCATGATGGGCAATGATCTTTTCCATGATGATCTGTATCCAGGCAGGAACCCCGACAATAATTCCGATATCCCAGTTGATGGCATTTCTTACTATTTCGTTGAGTTTAACCGACCATTCTTGTTCCCGGGAAATAGCCTGGCCGGGTTTATAAAAATGTTGAAACCAAAAAGGAATATTGCCAGCCGTTATACCCGAAAGATCACCCTGATAGTAGGTGCCGTTATATTGCAGATGCGTGCTCCCCCCGATCATTAAAATTCCTTTTTCGTAAAATTCATCCGGGAAACCATATTTTGTTGTTGAAACCAGTTGTCGTATGCTTGCTTTTTTAATGGCACGAAGCATATCCATGGTTACCGGAATATGCTTTGAAGAGTCATTGGAGGTTCCTGAAGTCAGCGCGAAATATTTTACCTTACCGGGCCAGGCCACATAGGCCTCCCCGTTCAGGCTCCGGTACCACCAGTTATTAAACATGGAGCCATAATCATGAACAGGAACAGTTTTCCTGAAAAGGTCCACGAAATCAGGAGATGATACTATATTTCCAAAGCCATAATGCTCTCCGAGGGCGGTATTCTGTGCCCTCAACAGCAATTTTTTCAGGACTTTTGCCTGTTCAACAACGGGGTTTAAAACCGAAATGTCAATAGGGAATTGACGAAGTTCGTAAGCTTTTCTGATAAGGGAACCAAGGATTGGCATCGAAGATTAAGGTCTTAACACAATTAAAAAGTAAAATTAATAAAAAAGCGTAATTTAGGATTTTTATCCATTGTTTATGTCAAAACTTGTCCGGACGTTGTTTTGGGTGTCAGGATCCGTATTTGTTTTACTCATTTTATTCATTATTGGATTTTTTACCATCATGACTGTCATGGAATATAACCCGCGTCAAATAATGGAACCCGAAATCCGGGGGAGCGGGCAGGCCCTTGCCCCATCTCAACGGGAATACACTATAATGACCTGGAACATCGGATATGCCGGCATGGGGAGAGAGCTGGATTTTTTTTATGACGGAGGGAAAAATGTAATTCCTGAAAAATCAATATTTAACAAATGTTTACAGGGGATAAAGACCTGTATCCGGGAGAATGACTCGGTTGATTTTTTATTTGTTCAGGAGGTCGATATTAAGGCAAAACGGACTCATTTTACCAATGAATTGACCGCGCTTGATCAGGAACTTCCCGGATTTTACTATATTTTCGGGAAGAATTATGATTGCCGGTTTGTCCCGATGCCGCTGTATCAGCCCATGGGGCATGTGGAATCAGGGTTAACCACGTTTTCCAGATTTCATCCTGACGCCGTGGAAATGGTCCCTTTTGGCAATGTCTATCCCTGGCCAAAAAATCTTTTTATGCTGAAACGCTGTTTTCTGATCATGAAATTCAAGCTGGGAAACGACAAAGAGTTAATATTGATCAACACCCATAATTCAGCGTTTGATTCGACCGGGGAGTTGCGTAAAAATGAGTTGCAGATACTCGGTTCTTTTGCGCGGGAAGAATATTCGCGCGGTAATTACGTTATTGCCGGCGGGGATTGGAACAGTAATCCGGCGGGGTTCCAACCCGGAACGGTCATTTCGGGCGACCTTGTAACTACTGTGGACTTACCCGTTAATCAAGCTGTTTTTCCCGGCTGGAAATTTGTTTTTGATCCGCTGCACCCCAGCAACCGGTTTGCCGATATGCCTTATAAAAAAGGCAAGACGAAGACAACGCTGATTGATTTTTTTGTGGTGTCGCCCAATATAGCGGTTAAGGAAGTAAAGACACTGTTAACTGATTTTGAATATTCTGATCATCAACCTGTAGTTATGAGGATGGAAATAGTGAAGTAACGATCAGGTGAAAAAAATTGAAAATGAAAATTGTATCAAAAGAGAAGATTTCGCTCATGGAAGTTTTATTGACAGCGTTCAATGAAGCTTCCAGGACGACGGTAAAAAAATGGATTGCGCACAGCAATGTAAAAGTTAATGGCAAGCTTGAGACCAACCCGGCTACTGTTGTAAACCCCGGGGATGTTGTTGAGTATAACCGGCAGACATTCCGTCCGGGGAAAATCAAACCACCTTATCCTGTGTTTTTTGAAGATGAACATCTGCTGGTAGCTGAAAAGCCAGCCGGCTTACTTACGATTGGTGACCGGGGTTTGGGAGGCACCTCTTTTTATCAGCAGATGCTGGGGTATGTGAAAGAAAATTCCAAAGGGAAAGAACGGATTTTCGTGGTTCACCGGTTGGACCGCGAAGTTTCCGGATTGCTTGTTTTCACCAAAAGTGAAGATCTTCAGACGAGGTTTAAAGAGCAATGGAAGGAGGTCAAAAAGCTCTATTATGCCCTCGTGGAGGGACAGCCGGTGAACGATACAGGGACTATCCGCAGTTGGTTGATGGAAGGAAATGACCAGAAGGTCCATTCGGTCAAAGAGATGGATGGCGCCAAGTGTGCAGTGACCCATTACAGGGTGATGGACCGGACGCCCGATTATGCTTTATTAGAAGTGGAGCTGGAGACCGGGCGGAAGAATCAGATACGGGTCCATTTATCCGAAATGGGGTGTCCGGTAGTGGGGGACCGGAGATATGGGGCCAATGACCGTTATGAAAGACGGATACGCCTGCATGCATTTTATCTTTCATTCCGTCACCCCGCAACGGATCAGATAATAGAGGTAAAAAGTAAAATGCCCAAAAGTTTTCTGGCGCTCAAACCCGGAGATGAAAAATACAAATAACGCACACGGGAAAAGGGTTTAATTACGCGGCCTTCAGGGTTTTACTGCATGACTGAAATCCCGCTGGCGCATAGCTTCAAAAATGACAATGGCCGCGGAGACAGAAACATTCATTGAGTCTATCTTTCCCATCATGGGAATTTTTATCAACTGGTCGGCGCCTTCCAGCCAGGCGCCAGAGAGCCCGTTTGCCTCTGATCCCATGACGATGGCGCATGGCAGACGAAAATCAGATTGATGATAGGACCTGGTAGCGGTCAGCGCTGTTCCATAGGACCTGATCCCTTTTTCGCGTAACCAGGCAATGGTTTCGCCTGTGGAAGCGGTAACGACTGGTATGGTGAAAACACAACCAATGCCCGATCGGATAGCGTTTGGATTATAAATGTCGGTTTGAGGGTCACAAATAATAACCGCATCAAGTCCCGCTGCATCCGCTGTCCGTAAAAGGGCTCCCAGATTACCTGGTTTTTCTACTGTTTCAAGGATAAGAACCAATGGATCTTTCCCAAAGATCAGATCAGAAAAGGTCAGCCTCCTGGGTTTTGCAACGGCGATTATCCCTTCATGGCCTTTCCGGTATGCCATACGATTATATACATCAACCGTGACCTCGAATAACCCTGTTGCTGCAGGGACTCCGGCAATAACCTGAGTATATATTCCGGGATCAAGAATTTCGTGGCAGAAAAACAGGCAGTCCATTATAAAACCGGCCTGGAGGGCCAGTGAAATTTCCCTTACCCCTTCGATAACGATGCGGTCCTGGTCTTTCCG
>JALNWE010000087.1 GCA_023231065.1 Bacteroidales bacterium | reverse complement strand
CAGAAGGGAATTCATCAATTCTTTTTTCGACCTGAAATAATAGTGGATCAGCGTACGGTTAACGCCGGCAGCATCGGCAATTTCCTGTGTAGTGGCATTCAGCCGGCCATCTTCGAAAAACGTTTTCATCGCCGCATTAAGTATCTTTTTCTCAGTTTGACAGTCTTTTTGTGGCATACTTAACAAAATAGTTTAACAAAATTGTCAACAAAAGTACAAATATTTTCTTCTCACTATCTTACTTATGAAAGTAAAAACAATCTGATTTCCATATTTCTTCTCACTTTCCTGTAACCTAATCTTGAGCCGACTCCGAAAAGTCAAATTTTTCATTTTACCGTGAAGACACAAAGACGCAAATATATCATATTCAATTATTTATAATTTTACGCCTTAGCGACTTGGCGATGAAAAGTCGTCTTCGGGGTGGGCTCATACTTTAGATTTATAAACCCAGCTATCAAGCCGCGCATCAAACGGCCACAATACCATTGACCGCACCCGGCCACTACTCGCCAGAAACCAGATCAAAATAGTTTTAGCGAACATGGGCTTACCTCTAAACATTTGACGGTTTGCATTTTTACTAAGGGCAGTAAACTAAATTCGCAAATCATTTTTTTATTTATCAAATGTTGCTCAACTTTGTCATAACATATAGGCAATCTTATCTTACTGTTGCCGGGTTTACCGGCATACCCAAGAATATACTATGAATATTGGCTTCATTTTCCCAAATAAAGACCGGAGATATAAAACCGTGCACCTGGGACTGGCTTACCTGGCTGCATACGCACGGCAGCAGCATCAGGATTTGAATTTCAAAGTACTCGACACCAGGGTTGCTTCTTCAAAGGAGACAAAGCAATTCTTTACCAGTTCATTCGACCTGATCGGGATTACTGTATTTTCTCCGGTTTATTATGAAGTTATTGAAGTCTTTAATAAAGTTAAAAAAACCTATCCTAAAGTTCCTGTATGTTTGGGTGGCCCGTACGTTACAACCATCAGGGAGGGGGTTTTTAAAAAAACCCCTGCTGATTATGCTGTTTACGGAGAAGGGGAAATTACCTTTTCGGAGTTGATTTACCACCTGAAAGGACAAAAAAAGTTGTCGGAAATTAATGGGATCAGTTATAAAGATGAACATGGAAACCTGGTAACCAATCCGGCAAGGGAACATATTGGCAATCTGAATGAATTGCCTATTCCCGCTTATGATATTTTCCCGATGGAACGATATCCGTTACACCGTATGGTGACCAGTAGGGGTTGCCCGTTTGGATGTTCCTGGTGTAACTCAAGCTCCATCTGGAGAAAGACTTACCGGGCAAGGGATCCGGAACATATCATTAAGGAAGTGGAATATTTGATAAATCATTATGGAAAAAAGATATTCGTATTTGGTGATAACAGTTTCAATATTGATTTGAAAAGGGTTGAGTCTTTCTGTGAGCTGTTAATGCAAAAAAAGATAAAGATTTTATGGTCTGCTTCCATCCGGGCCGATATAATGACGCAGGAGATTGCACATAAAATGAAAGAGGCAGGTTGTTATAATGCATCTATCGGAGTTGAATCGGCCAACAATGAAATTCTATCGAAAATAAACAAATCGACTTCCATTGAAAAAATCACTGAAGGGATCAGGATGTTGAAAAACGCCGGAATCGAAGTCCTTTCCCAATACGTGATCGGTAGCCCTTATGAGACCCTTGAGACGGTGAAAGAATCAATTGCTTTCGCTAAAAAATCAGGAAGTGATTTTAATAACTTCTACACGGTATTGCCTTTTAAAGGCACCCCGCAATGGGATTATGTTCTGGAGCATGGGACCATGTACACGCGCGAAATTCACGATTTTCACACGATAAACCCGCGAATTGTTTTTGAAACACCCGAATTCCCTTACAAAGACAGGCTTGAAGCAATAAAACTGGCGAAGAAGGAAGGTTATTACAGCAACAAGGATAAAAAAAGCTGGTGGTTCGATTATGCTAAGGAAACTTCCAGAAAAATACAGGAATTACTTCCCGAATCGTTGGGCGACAGGATTTATAGATTTTTGAAATCGATATACCGGTTGAAGGTTGTTAAAAAAAATAATATCTGAAAATAATTTCAACCACTCAAAAAATTTGGTATGATCCCCATCTTTTGGATAACCCTGTTATTAATCGTTTTATACCTGGCGTATCCCCTGTGGTTGATGATGTTATCAAAAACAGGCGCAAACAGCGCGAAAAAAATAATTGAAAAAAGCGAAACACCAAAAATCAAAGGGGTTAGCGTAATTTTATTATCCTATAACGGGAAACATTTTTTAAATGAGAAAATCACTTTTTTAATCAAAGAACTCTCGGTTTTTGAAAATCATGAAATGATTGTTATTGATGATAACAGTACAGATGGAAGCCAGGAGGCGTTAAATAAGTTCAGTGGGATGGACCATCTGACAATCATCTTAAATCACAGCCATCACGGAATTCCTCATTCCATGAATGCGGGCGTCGATCTTGCCCGGTATGGATACATCATTTTCTGTGACCAACGACAAAAATTGTCTGATCATATATTGCAATGGATTATCGATCCTCTGAATAATGAAAGGACCGGCGCGGTTTCAGGTTGTATTTCCCCAACTGATAAAGAAAACAGGTATTCATGGATCAGGAAGTACGAGAATTTTGTCAAACTAGCGGAGAGTAAAACGGGAAGCTTAATGGGGGTTTACGGCCCCTTTTATTCAATCAAAAAACAATCCTATTCGAAAATTCCTGAAAATATCGTTCTCGACGATTTATATTTAAGCTTAAAGGTCCTTCAATCAAAACAAATAGAATTAAGGGAGGATTGCCGGATTTTTGATGAAAACTATGTGGCATTGTACGACTATAAAAGAATCAGACGATATCTTACCGGATTTATTCAGATCCTCAAAGAAAAACACTTGGTCGGGGATTTAATGATGAAACATAAAATAATGTTGATTTGGCATAAATATCTCCGGCTATTAATTCCTCTTTTTATTTTTTTAAGTTATCTTATAGCAGGGATCCTTGCCTGTAAGGAAACGGGATTTTTAATTTTATTCTGCCTTCTCACAGCTTTAGGCATTGTTTCGGTTCTTCCTTTGAAACTCAGGTTTTCTGCGGGTTGTCAAAACATGATTAGATTGATTATCTTGTATTTTATTGGTTCCATTGATATTTTATTTAAAAAAGTCATTCGCGTGAAAGGCTTTCGCCATTTGACAAAACCATGAAAAACAACAGAGAATTGACATTGATGAAGCCCTTCATGCCTCCCTTACATGAACTTCGGCCTTATCTCGAAAAAATATGGGAATCACGGCAGCTCACCAACGGCGGGCAGATTCTTGCTGAACTGGAGCAGAAATTATGTGATCACCTTGGCGTGAAATATATCAGTCTTTTGGCAAATGGCGCCCTTGCCTTGATATTGGCCCTCAAAGAACTTAATCTTCACGGTGAAATTATAACAACGCCTTTTACTTCAGTCGCGACAGCTCTTGCCATTTACTGGAACAATTTAAAACCGGTTTTCGTTGATATTAACGAAGAAGATCTGAACATTAATGTTGCAGCCATCGATCGCGCCATCACTTCCGAAACCAGCGCTGTCCTTCCTGTTCATATTTTCGGCCATCCTTGCGATATCGAAGGAATAGCTCAAATAGCAAAGAAACATGATTTAAAAATTGTTTATGATGCCGCACACTGTTTTGGTGTGGAAAAAAACGGAAAATCAATATGCAGTTACGGTGATTTATCGGCTTTGAGTTTTCATGCCACCAAAGTTTTCAACACCCTCGAAGGTGGAGCTATAGTATGTCATGACGAAACCGCGAAAAAGCGCATTGACATACTGAAAAACACCGGACTTGATTCAAACCATCAATTATCAGGTTATGGAATTAACGCGAAGATGAGTGAAATTCAGGCGGCGTTCGGGATCATTCAGCTAAATCATATTGATGATGTAATGGCATGCAGAAAAAAAATTTCAATGAAATACAGGGAACTTTTTTCAAATATCAGGGGTATTCGCGTATTGAACGAAAAGGAATCCGTAAAATATAATTATTCCTATTTCCCGGCCATTATTGATCCCGGCGAATTTGGCGCCACACGCGATGAGGTGGCAGATTTTCTTGAGAAAAGAAATATTTTTCCCAGAAAATATTTTTCTCCTTTGGTCAGTGATTACCCTGAATTTAAAAACTTCAGAAAGCATGATCTTACCATTGCCAGAAAGATTGCTGACAATGTTCTTTGTATGCCTCTTTACCATGACATTTCAATGGAAGAAGTTGAATTCATCGTTCTGTCATTTTCCGAACTTCAACAAATTAAATGTCCATGACCTCGAAGATCAAACGAAATTATCTGCCCGAATTTTTCGCGTTGGGGTTCGTGCGGACGAAACCCAGTATGGTGACGGTTAACCTTACCAGTCGCTGTAACCAGCAGTGTGTTTATTGTGAAATCGGACAGGGTATTTCTTCAAAGCGTACCGATCGCTTAACCCCGGATGACCTGAAATGGATCATCGATCAGATGGCTATAAACAAGATCCCTAAAATATCTCTCTGCGGCGGCGAACCTTTTTTGTTTGATGGGATCCTTGACGCGATCGCGTATGCCGGAGAAAAAAATATACGCTGTTCGGTAACCACAAACGGCATGATAACACATCGGCTGAATGAATTGGAACTGGATATTTTACGAAAATGTAAAACGGAAATAAATATCTCTGTTGATTCTTTTCGCGACGAAATTCAACTCATAACAAGGGGATCGCAAGGTTCCATCCCCAACGCGCTGAAATCCATCGAAAAGTTATATAAAAATGGAATTCCGGTTACTGTATTGACGGTAATTTCAAAATTCAATGATCGCGATTTATTTCAGTTTTTCAAATCCGCTTATGAAAAAGGGATCAAGCAGGTACTGTTTCAACCGGTGATTTGTTATTCAAATTATCCCGACCGACGGGCCATTGATGATAAATCGCAGTTTAATGTAAGTGTTGAGAAGCTGGATATTTTAATGGATGAGTTAAGAAAAATATTGAAATTTGAACGAAATCATAAAATCAAAACCAATGTTTACAGATTTTATCCATGGATCGGTGATTATTTGAAAACGGCTGAAGCGAAGGATGGCACGTGGTTTTTTAATAAAATACTAAAAAAATTCTATTGCCGCGAAATCGATGCCATCATTGATATCAGCTATGATGGCGGTATCCAGCCCTGCGGTTTGGCGCTATCGTCCATCAACATTTATGAAAACCGGCAACTGGGTTTAATTGCTTTATGGAAGTCGGCCACTTCAGAACTCAGAGAAGAGATGCAGGCTGGCAGATGTCGCGATATTTGTAATGGTTGTTGCCATCATTTCAGCCGGAATATGCTTGCCTCGATCATGAAATATCCGTTTCAGAACAGGTTGGCCCTGATCGGCCTGTTCCCGCTTATCTTTTCGCGGATTCAGTCGCGAGCATTGAAAAAGTTAAATATTGCAAGAACATAGTATCATGAAATTATTAACCCATGAAAATTATTCTGGTAACCGGTGGTAACCGCGGCATAGGGTTAGAAATATGCCGGCAATTGTCTGATCTCGGGCATACCGTTATTATGGGGTCAAGGGATTTGGAAAATGGGGAAAAAGCAGCCCTGCTGATTAATAAAAAAATCATTGTCGGGCAGCTCGATGTAACCAATGATGCGAGTGTCGGGAGCATGGTTGGGCTCGTGGAGGGCCGGTTCGGGAAGCTGGATGTTTTAATCAACAATGCCGGTTTGGGGGCTACACATTCGGGGCAGGGGAATATTCTTTCATCAGGGGCTAAAAGAGCGGTGGACCATCATTTCCCTGTTGCGGCGAAGATGATCAGGAAATGGATGCCCTCGTTACGGAAAGCCGGAATTGTTGCTTCGGTAAAAAGCGCGGGGGATGTATCATTCGGGGAGGTAAAAGTGATCATGGAAACTAATTTTTATGGTCCATGGAGAATGATCAGGAGCTGTATCCCGTTATTAAGAAAAAGCGATGATGGCCGGATTATTAACATGAGCAGCGGCATGGGCGGATTAAACAGTTTAACGGGGGAATATCCTGCCTACAGCTTGTCGAAATCATCGCTCAATGCCCTTACGATCATGTTCTCGAACGAATTAAAAGAAACCGGGATCAAGGTTAACGCGATGTGCCCGGGATGGGTGAGAACAGATATGGGTGGCCCCAATGCCCCGCGCACTGTGAACGAAGGAGCTGATACCGCTATATGGCTTGCCACGGAAAAGGAAATAACAACCGGAAAATTTTTCAGGGACAGAAAGGTGATTAACTGGTAAAAACCCAGATTTTGAAAGTACTACAGATTTGTCACAAAATGCCTTATCCCATTGTTGATGGTGGATCATATTCGATTTATCATACGGCCCTGGGGCTGATTTCTCAGGGAGCTGATCTTAAGGTTTTTGCAATCAACACTCCTAAAAACTGGGTTGACGTAAATAATATCCCTGATGATTATAAAAAAAAGACCAGATTTGAGTTTTCCGTTGTTGATACCCGATTGAATCTATTGAAAGCATTTTTCAACCTGTTTACAAGTACTTCCTATTTTATCGGAAGGTTTGTTTCTGACCAGTGCAATTCGGATCTGAAACGAATATTGAGCAATGAAGAGTTTGACATTATTCATCTGGAGCACATCTATATGTGTTTATATCTGGATACTATAAGGAAATATTCAAAGGCAAAAGTAATTTTAAGACCACAGAATATAGAGCATGGGATTTGGGAAAGGGTTATTAAAAACACATCCAACCCGTTTAAAAAAATCTTTCTCTTCATCGCGACGAAAAGACTAAAAAAATTCGAAATTACTACCGTAAAAAAGGTTGACGGGATCATTGCCATATCACCTGACGAAGCGAAAACACTCATGATGGATGCTCCCGGAACCCCCGTGATCAACATTCCCCCTGGATTTGATTTTACCACCATTCCATCCGGTGATCATGAACAGAAATTATGGGATGATCCGGTATTTTATCATTTAGGATCAATGGATTGGGAACCCAATATTCAAGGTCTGAGATGGTTTATTATTGAGGTCATCCCGTGTATCATTCAGGATTATCCTGAATTCAATTTCAGAATTGCCGGAAAAAAGATGCCCCAGTGGTTTTATCAGCAACGAAATAGGAACCTGATCGTTGACGGCGAAATTGAAAACCCGTTGATATATCATCAGGATAAAAATGTCCTGATCATTCCATTATTGTCAGGAGGGGGAATCCGCGTAAAAATTATCGAAGGGATGGCGCTTGGGAAAACGATCATCTCTACTTCGATCGGAGCTGAAGGGATTCCATATACCGATGGAAAAAATATTTTAATTGCCGACACAAAAGAAGATTTTATACGGCAGATTAACAAATGCCGGAATTCGCCTGAACTTTGTCGGGAAATCGGGATGAACGCGCGGATGCTGGCGAAGGAACATTTCGATCGTAATATCCTGGCACAAGCCATGGTCGCTTTTTATTTTAACCGGAATGCTACAACCTGGCCATAGCGTCCATGATCTGTCCTATTTTTTGCTTGATTTCGGCAGAAGGCCCCTCAAAATTGTTGACGATGATGGCGAAGATAACCGTCCTTCCGGTCTTGGTTTTAGCATAGCCGGTATAACTTTTTACCCGCGACATCGTTCCGCTTTTTGCCTGAACGTTCCCTTCTGCTGCCGAATTAATACACATGGTCCGTAAGGTTCCGGAAACCCCGGCTACGGAGAGGGATGTTAAAAAATCCGCTGAAGTATGTGCCGTCCGCATATAGGATAAAAGCCAGATCAATTGTCGGGCGGTAACGGTGTTGAACCGGGATATTCCACTGCCATCAAACATGGCAAATCCGCCCATGTCCATCCCTTTCGACTGCCAGAAACGGCGAACCGCCAAAGCTCCTGCTTCGGTTCCCCCATGATGGGATACATTCAGCCCGATGTGTTTCAGAAGGTTCTCGGCAAAAAAATTATAGCTGGCCTGATTGGTTGTATGGACGATAGCGGCCACGGTTGGCGAGGCCACCATAGTAACATGTACGGGAGACGCTTTCTTTAAACGGTCCATCAGGGAATCGGAATCGGTAACTGACCAGGCTTTTCCGGAGATGTGGACCCCATTGCGGGCCAGGGAGTTGAAAAATTCAGTAGCAGCGGCCAAGGGTGGATTGCTGATCGCTGCCACAATGGATACCTCTTTTTTCTCTTTGTTCACAATGCCCATGATGGTTTTGCGGTTGGTAAGCGGATGGCCCACCAGAAAGATATCTTCTTCATCGGTTTCCGTTTCAACTACCCTGTTGTAATACGCTTCTTCCGGGATATAGGGAATAACTTTTTTCAGATCTGAAGCAAACCGTTTTTCTTTGAAAGGTTCAAAAAAAAGCTGATAAATGTTGCCGTTGACAGACAAACCGGAGGCGGCAGCACAATATCCCATGTTGATTTCCCCCCAGGTCCAGGTGTACGGAATGTACTCGGAATCAAAAATACGGCCATCACCGATAATGGAACCATCTACAGAATCGATACCCAGTTTTTTAATGGCGTTGCTCCAGTTTGTAAACAGGATCTTCATGGTCTGTTCTCCCATACAAAAAGTAGGGTCGCCTCCTCCTTTGATGATGATGTTGCCATGAAGGGTATGATTTGAGATGGTCCCCTCATATAGAAGGTGGGTCCTGAAACGGGTTTCCGGTCCCAGAATTTCAAGGGCCGCGGCAGTAATAAACAGTTTCATGGTCGAGGCAGGGACCAGACTTAGCTCCGCGTTGCAGGAGGCAATAAGACTATCATTGGTGGCATCAAGAAAACAATAGGAAAGTGAAGCATGCAGCAGGGCCGAATCCTTTAAAAATGTTTCCAATTGCACAACCAGGGGGTTTTTCACCGGCGCCGATATCGTTTTAAGAGGGACTATTGAAGCGCTTTTTACCGGGGCCGTTGCTTTTTTGCCCGTACAACCGTAAAGGAAGAACAACAAACCCACGACTGGAATTACCCACCGGGGCTTTAGAGTGAGATGAGTTTTCAAATCCATTGTAAAACAAATTAATTGGAGGATCGGGCAGGTAAAGATAGAAGGAAAATGGCAATTATGGTTTACCGGGAATTTTCCAGGCAATTCCCGCGTTTAACATATAATAGTCGCGGATTGAATTTATTGATCCTGTAATGGAAAAATCCAATTGGAGATGATTATTGATCAGAAATGCCACCCCGGTGTCCATATAAAACGCGGAAGCAGTATGAAGTGCAGAATATCCGTAGCCTTCAAGGTAAACGCTCCATTCAGGAGCCAGGGCCAGGGCCAGGGAGGCCGCATAAAAATGGGTGGGGATGGGAGACGAACCATCCCAGGTCATTCCATAGTTATAACACAGGTTCAACTTATCGGTCAGATTGTTTGACATTAACAGGTAAAAGGAGGGGGCAAAATTGTCGGGTCTTAATTTCTTATTCCCGATATATGGCAAAGTAAGATCGAACATTAAAGAAATATTCGGGATCGCCTTTTTCTGTTCAATCAGTTTGATTTTTGAGCTGATTGTAATCGCATCGAAACCGGATACAACTGAAGGGCCAGAACTGTCGGTCACTACGTTATAGGCGAAATCGGCCGCCATCCTCAATTCGGCGCCCCGGACAAATCCGTATCTGACAAGCAGGGAGGAAAATAAAAAGTTTTGGCTACAGATACCGGCGCCCCTTGTGTTTTCATACTGGAAGCCATCTTCCATCTGGACTTTTCTGAAAGTTACAACGTCAGGCGGAGTCGAAACCCCGGGCCGGTCGGGGACAAAGTCCGTAGAAACATCTGATTGTGCCATTGCAGGAGAGCATAGGAGCGCGAGGGCCAATATACCTTGTAAAATAGCTTTCACCTTAGGGAAACGAGCATTATGATTTTGTAAACTTAATAAATAAAAAGCAAATCGGAATTTTCACGAACTTTGCGTCCATGTCCCTTTACCTGGCCTCTCTCAATTCGGGAAGTAACGGAAATTGCTATTACGTAGGTAATGAGCGCGATGCCGTTTTAATAGATGCCGGTATCTCCTGCCGTGAAACGGAGCGGAGGATGGTCCGTCTGGGATTGCCGCTCCAAAAAGTAAAAGCGATCTTTATTTCGCATGAGCATACCGATCATGTTTGCGGGATGGAAGTACTTTCGCGGAAGCACAGGATTCCTGTTTATATTACCGGTAAAACATACCATAATGGCCGGCTGAAGCTGGAGCCACAGCTGATGGTCCCTTTTGTTGCCGGTACTCCCGTACAGATCGGTGATCTTTCCATTCATCCTTTTTTAAAACGGCATGATGCTTCTGAGCCGCACAGTTTTACGGTAAGCGGAGGCGGGATCACAGCCGGGGTTTTCACCGATATCGGGATTGCCTGCGATCAGGTGATATATCATCTTGGTCAATGTCACGCCGCTTTTCTGGAAGCCAACTATGATGAAAAAATGTTGGAACGGGGCCGTTATCCACTTTACCTGAAACGGCGGATCAGGGGTGAAGAAGGGCACCTTTCGAACGACCAGGCGCTGGAACTTTTCACTACCCATCGCGCTCCCTGGTTGAAGCTCCTGGTCCTTTCCCATCTCTCGGCCATAAATAACCATCCTCAGTTAGTCCACGATCTCTTCACCCGGAATGCCAATGGCGCTCAAATCGTCGTTGCCTCAAGGTATGAAGAAACAGGGGTGTTCTGTATTAATGAAACCTGAAAAGACAGGTAGCATTGTTCCGGGAAAGGTTCTATGGAGCGGAGTTATTTTTGATGGCGTTCTGATAGATTTTTACAAGGTCTTTTCGCAAACTTTTAGGTTTGATGACTTCGACTTTTTCACCATAAGAAAGAAGCTCCATGATCAGATCGTAAGTGATATGCAGATGAAGCCGGATGCGAAACTCTTTATTATTGTCAGTAAGGATATGCTGACTTTCATGGAGAGGGAAGGTCTTGATGTATTTTCCCTGCTCAGGATCAAAT
>JALNWE010000086.1 GCA_023231065.1 Bacteroidales bacterium | reverse complement strand
TAAATTTAATTGTTAATAAAATATTTAATTGAGGTTTATATTTCATCACAACAGGATTAAAATCCCAGAAGATAGGGGTACCTGATCAAATTCATCAGTTTTCGTCTCTTGTTTATCAGGTCTTTTAGCTCAATCGCCATATTCTTGTTGACATCCTCCGCCATCGGCTGAACCCATCTCTCCGACTAGTCCAGGTAGCTCGCCATCTTGCTGCGCGAGTAATTGTCTCTGTGCAGATCGGTGAGATTGCTGATTCTGTCGGCCATTTTCAGAATCCTTGCATTGTATGATCCCTTTTCGAGGATCCGCTTCAGAAAATATGCCTTGGATATGCCTTTCGGGCGCGTGACCTCCAGCATCAGGTCGACGACCTGGCTGGCCTGGTGATCTATGTTACGCAACTCCTCCTCGCTGGTATCCGGGACATCCTCGAGAAGGTTGTGGATTACTGCTGCTTTTAGCAGCATATAATCATCGTACAGCTTGTAATTGAACAGGATCGTGAATGTTGCCAGTACATGTCTGAACTGATTTCCCTTTACATTTCTGGCCTTGCCAATCAATGCAGTGGCTTTGATAATATAAGGAGCCAGCAACAAATTCGAAAGCACTTCTATTTCTTTCATGGGCTGATTTTATAAAACTGGAGGTAGAAGCTGTGGTTTCATTTGAATGGATGGGTACAAAAATTCTTGTACATCATCCTGTGTCCAGAATACCTGGTGAAGTAAAGACTCCCTGTTGCATAAGTTCACTTGGTATTCGGCGTACTTACCGGTAACAGGTTCCCCAGTATCCTTTTGCAATAAATCAAAATTTGATATATCGTTTGTAAAAAATGAATTTGAATCGATGGGACAAACAACAAATGAGTCTTCATTCAGGATCAGTTTCCCATTCAGGATGCAATTGTTCAGATCATTGATATTGTAAAACCAGATATTACCATCATCGGCGCCAGCAAAAAGGATATCCTTCCTCATTGTCTGCGTCCATATTTTTCCGGAATCGCAGTTAATCACTGCCTCACAATTGAAGGAAGGAAATTTCCAAAATCTGATAGCTCCATCGAAGCTGGTCGTAATCACGATATCTTCTCTATCAGGATGAATCCTGATCGTTGAAATGTCTGTTTTATGACATTTAACGGAGAACATTACAACTGTGGGTAATAATGAACAAATAAAAACGGTGCCTTCAATATCGCCAACCAGGATCAGATTGCGTGATGGATGAATGCACATGGCCCGTAAATCATGTGATAGGAGTATCGTTTTTATCAGACGGAAGGATCCGAGTAAATACAGACTGAGGTAGCCGCTATCGGAGATTACATAAAGATATTTATCGTATGTCATGCAGGCGCCGCTTCTCAGTGATGACAGGTGTTCCCCGGTATTATTGATCACCCCTTCCAGAGTACCCTGTTTCAATGACCATATTTTTACGCTGTTTGATTTGCATTTCGGTTTAATATCTGAGTCATAGCTAATCGAAATGATGAAGCCTTCTTTGTCGGAAACCGCAACATAGGGGCATCTCCCCATGTTAAAAGCAGACAACACCATCCTTTGCTTGAGCGTATGGTAGCACACAACCCGAACGGTCTCATCCCGGCTTGCTGTAATGATCTCATTTTTATACACCAGGATTTTTCTAACCGTTTTTGAATGAAGATCATTAAGCCTCAATGTTCCCGTACTGAAATTGAACAGGTGAACGCGGTTATTCCGGCAATGAGAAACCAAAAGTGTGTTATCCGGCTCATGATAATATATATTTCTTATTCCCGATTGCCCAAATCCGGGTTTAAGTCTTACAAAATGATCATCAATCAGTTTCTTATGGATATCGGCCTTATCTATCGCCAATGTGTCGGAAGGTTTTTTATCGAAAAATGTAAGCATAGTATAGTTTGGCGTTTTCATTCTACTTATTGCAGATGTTTCTCGTGTTTATTGTCGCCTTGCCGACGAGGCAGGTTTTAATCTTGTTCAAAACCTCTTTTATACACTCATCCAGAAACTCGCTCTGCTTCTCCAGATAGTCATGATGAAGCGACGCCAGTTCCTCATCGCAAATATTTTTTATCTTAAAGCCAAGATGGTCAAGCCCTTTTATCCTGATTGTACGGCCTGCAAGCTTCAACTTGGCTTGAGCAATAAATCGCAGCTGATCTTAGGAATTGGATACTGGTTGTGAACGGTTGTATAATCAATGAAGTTGATCGGAAAACCAAGTTTTTTACGATAAACATATGGTCTGGTTAAAGAGATGGATAAGCATGTTGTAATGGATGAAATAATCACACTCATCTGATTTTATTTCGTTGTATATCCTGTTGGCATCAATAAAAAGGTTCTTTAACTCCGGCAGTGTATCTTCACGGTCCATTGAAGTATGCGTTTCGCTGCAGTTTTTGGAGATAGCCCTATAGAGTTGCTTCAGACGGGACAATGTAAACTGCTGAGCAATCTCTTCCCCAGCATCAGAATTGATTTTAAAACTCATGATGAAATCCAGGGGCTGATTGTTCTTTATCCGTGTTGCCACCAGAAATTCGAAGTATTTCCGTTCGAGTTCCTTTTCCGATTGGATGGCCGGATCATTTGCCATTATCAGTTTAATATCAAGCTGCGATAACACCTCTTCCTTTGATCTGATCGTTATAGCCACACCCCTGAACCGCTCATAGTATATCGCGTTCACTGTATTAATAAGATAGTAGTCTCCCAGGAATTGCATGATAACCGTGCTAAATTCGTACTGATGCCTGTAAAATTTCTTTTGACTTTCAGTAAAGTTCATAAAATTCAAAATGTTGTATTCTCCCAGAGTGGATACCGGAAATTTGAACAGCTGGTTTGTCAGTACGAAGTAGAGTGATGAATCGAAACAGATACTCTTATCAAGATCATATTTACTCAACAAATGAGCCCATTCCAACCTTAATCCTTCAAAGTAAAGGGGTATCTGATCGAAAAAATCATACACCAGTGACAGCGATGTATCTTTTGTCAAATCAAGAAGATAAGTACCCTGTTCGAACAGTTCACTTGGTTTTAAATCCCGGGTAAGATTTACATGGCCTTCAAAAGCTCTTTTAATGAGCAGTACCATTGCCTGGAAAGCGCTAAGCTTGTTTTGCCAGGCCTGTATAACAAGATATTCTGCATCTATTGCATTCTGGTGGATTCCAGCATTGAGATTATCAATAATGACTTCCAGGATCAAGTTTTCATCATGACTGGTTGTAAAATATTTCGGTAATTCATTTCTGATAAACCATTCGGAAATGTCTTTTTTAAGCGGATAGTAATCAGAAATAAGTTTTTCCCCATTCATAACAGCTTTATTTTAGTTTTTTTGTTACTTTGTAATGCCTGAAAATCTTAATTAGCATGCAATTTCAGGGTGGTTTTTTTCAGAACCACACATACCGTACCGGTCTAAGGTAAAACCATTTATCAGTCTATATATCAGAGCTATATGATTAACGGGTGGAGAGAAACCATGGTTGACTTGAATGCCAACGAACCACAATACAGTTGAGTAGTGTTTTTTAACGTTTATTGCCATGAAACTCGTTTTATTTTCAAAGAAAAAAGCAGATCCCTCTACACCATACATTCCCGAATGGGATCATTTACAAAAGGAAAAGATCGTCCAGGAAGTATCGATGAATGGGACCATTTGCCTGATTTCGGAATCGTCTTATCAATTGATTTCAGGCAGTCTTAGCCAAGTTGATTATATGAGCTGTGGGCTTAAGAAGGAAAAGATCGAGCTCTTCAGGTCATTAAAATTCGATAAAAAAACGGGACGGTATAGACCAAAAAAATTAATCTTCAAAACCACTGACTGTGGTGCATTAAAACGTAGCATCAATAAGTTTTATTCCAACCGATTCACTGAATCCGATCCCTCATGCCTGATCATTATTCCCAATGAAATAATGGAGCTAATATTGGAAGATTTTAAACCTGTTATCGCGAAAAAAACTTCCGGAAAAAAGAATTGGGGGGATGATCCCATCCGAGAACTTTTACAGGAAACGGCCACAGATCCTGTTGTTATTGAAGTAAGCAAAGTGTTTATAGGATCTTCCTATGAGATGCAAATGGCCCGATTGATGATACTGAAAGCCTCCCAGTCAAAGTCAGCGGTTTTAATTCTTGGCGAATCAGGCACCGGTAAGGATGTTGTCGCACAGCAGATTGTAAAATATTCATCTCATTACAAGAAATCATTCGCAACCGTCAATTGTGCTGCATTGCCAGAATCTCTGCTTGAGGGGGAGTTATTCGGATATAAAAAGGGAAGTTTTACCGGCGCAGACCGGGACAAAAAGGGGCTATTTGAGGCGCATGATGGCGGGACACTCTTTCTGGACGAAATTGGAGATCTTTCACTGGCAAACCAGGCAAAACTCCTGCTTGCCATCGATGCTAAGCGGATCAGGCCGATCGGCGCAAATACCAATATTCCTGTGGATGTAAGGGTCATTGCGGCCACCAACAGGAACATCGACCATATGGCCATAAACGGACGTTTCCGAGAGGATCTTCTGTATCGTTTGAACGTGCTTCGCATTTCCGCCCCACCCCTTCGCAGCCATCCCGGGGACATTCCGGATATTGCCGACTATATCTGGAAGAAACTTTGTCCTCAAAGAAAATTAACCCGTGAATTTCATGAACATCTTAAATCCTATTCCTGGCCAGGAAATGTGCGCGAGCTAAAATCGCTCCTGACCAGTATCACCGACATTTTTGGC
Organism: Bacteroidales bacterium; assembly: GCA_023231065.1. Classification (GTDB taxonomy): domain Bacteria; phylum Bacteroidota; class Bacteroidia; order Bacteroidales; family FEN-979; genus CAIVAT01. The sequence goes on along the minus strand of JALNWE010000086.1, from coordinate 6,373 downwards.
GATATTTCACCAGCGCCTGTTCATATTGAATCTATCAGGAAATACCGACAGGAAAATTTATTTAATATAACGAACAATCCGCTGGATGACAAAGCACAATTATTAAAACTTGAGGCACAGTTAAGATTGACCAATTTACAGAATATTATTCGGGGGATTAAGGTAGCCATGCGCCCGGTGATAAACAAAGAACTAACGCTGGATAATTATTCCGAACAGGCGGAGCAGATCAGGCAACATATTGGCTGGCAAATTGGTTTGATCGAAAATTTATGCCGTGAACCTGTTTATTTCAAGGAGTTTGGATTGTTCAAGGAAACGACCCGTTACCGTTATCTTCTTGAAAAAATGATGAAACATTGGCCGGGTACCCCAGAAGAATTACAAAAAGTCTGGACTACAGAACTTCAGAAACTCGATGATGATATTACACTTGGAATTCTTCAAATGGTGTGGGGGAAGATTGATATGTGAGGTTTCGAGATTGTCGATCGTAATTAAAAAATTTTATATTGATTCTTTTTTACCATAGTCGGGCAAAATAAATGCGACGATTTTATTAGTTGTAGCTTGGACATTGTCGAGGATTGCCCTGTAACTAAATGTTATGTTAATATAGACCTGGACTTGTTGCACTAAGGGAAAGAGAATGCAGGCTATTTGTTTCTTGGTTTTACGTTCTATTGGGGTATTTCCCGTAAGGGAAACTGGGTTGTAATGCGTAAGACAGCCAAAGACCGGTTGCAACGAAGCCTTAATAAAATCAATCTCTGGTTTAAATTGAACCAGTTCTCTTCTTTATCTGACCAATGTAAAATGTTGAACTCGAAACTTCGCGGCCACTGCCAATTTTTGGTATTACCGGGAATTCCAGGGCTCTGTCGGTATTTTATTATGTAGTCAGGTGTATTTGGATGAAGTGGCTTTTCAGACGATCTAATCGTAAGTTAACTTGGGATCGCTTCTTTCTTATGACTAAACACTTCTTTGTGTTATACTGCGAACTGGATAAATTTTGACAAACTAAGTGTTTAATTTATAGCCATATAAACAATTAATTGAAACTGCTTATCCCCTTTAAACAATTTGATTGTCATTTTTGAATATTTTAATTCATTTCTAATCCATGAGGCGTTGTTCTGAAAATATTTTTGATCAAAAATATTTCATGAAAGCCTTATTTATATTTGGGTTTTGTTCAAAGGGATGTTTTTAATTGTGCGAAATCATATTATTTCACACACTGAAAATGCTAAAATATTTTCAAACTTGAATGAAAGGGATAAGCAGTTAATTGAATTAAGTGGAATGTAACTATTCACCCTTTACAGGGGTAGGGCATTAATTTCAGAAAGAGAATGCAGAGGATTTAAGTTGTTTTTAATTGCAGTATCAATGACCGATCGCAGGATTGCAAAAGACTCTGCCCCTCCGAGAGACTTGAACTGGCCGGAGATTTTTTGCTTCACTTTGACATTTCGGATTGCCCGTTCTGAACCATTGTTATCTGGAGGGACCTGGTGATAATACAGGAAAGTAGATATGTTGTCGATATTTGACCAATCTGTTTTGAAAGCTTAATGCCAACGGATATTTTTTCTTAATGTGCTGTTGAAGTAATTTGGTAAGCCGTTCTTCAAATTGCGTTCTTTGAATTAATTAATATTTTGTGATACTCCTCTAGCAGGAGTGTCTTCTTAAAGGCAACGGTTTCAACAGGAAGTTGTTTAAAATCAGTCGCCCATTTAAGTTTGTAACATTCGCTGAAATGATTGAATTTACGAAGTAAATGGGACAAACAGATTTGATGGGCAACAGCGGCAACTTTAAAGTAGCATCTCCAGCAATCGTTTACAAGGACAGAAAAAGCGAACCCATTGAGAAAATTTTTATACAAGGTTTCTGCTCCCTTGTTAAGAGAGGCGATGATGAAGGTGAAAAGTTTTCCTTGTAGTGTCAAAAACCACCCTTTTTTTCCTTTGATTTTCATTCTGGTCTCATCTCCGCCATTAACATCAGCAGTTTTCACCCGGTCACGTATGAGTTCATAAGCGGGGATGGCTTTTTCGGCAACCCGGTTAATTGCTTTTACCAATGCGCCTTCACTGATAGGCGTATGAAACACATACCGGAACATTTCGGTCAGCCGGTGAAAGGAGACAAACTGACAGGCGTTCAGATAGGCTGCAAGGGTTTCGACATTATGTCCATAACTAATGCCTGGTGTTATTCCATCAGGGAAATCTGCAATTACTGTATTTCCGCATGTGCATGTTCTTTGAAATGCTTGATGTTCGATAAAGACCGGCTTTATCCCCGGGAGGATAACTTCCTGACGGCTTTCGACCAACTCTGCCCGGATATGGCTCATATCACGGCCACAACAAGTGCAAAATCGAGGAATATGTTCAATAATTTCATCCGGTTTTTCAACCATCTCAAGGGTAGTCCTTTCGTGCCTCGGTTGGCCTCCGGGTTTTTTACAACTGGGTTTCCTCAGGCTCCGTGTCTTTTGTGGCCGGGAATAATCGTGACTGTGAGGGATAGAACTATTGCGGTTTTTTTTGGGATTCTCGTATCGGGTAAGCCGCTCTTCAAGAGAAGCAACTTTCGATAGAAGCTTTATTATAGTTTCTTTGAACTGTTGGTTCTCCTTGTGAAATTCCTGGTTCTCTTTTTTAAGTCGTTCTATCTCCTGTAATTGATTCACAACAACACTTTTGTTTGTTGAAAGGTAACATTAGAAATAATTGAAAACACTAATAAAACCAATCATTTTACCAACACCCGTCAACACGAAACTGTTGATATCTGTGAGATGTTGGAAAAAATCAGGAAAACAACCTCGAAATTGTCAATAACCCCTGATTTTATAAAAACAAGGGGTGAATAGTTACTAAAAATGAAATTACGAATAGGTTAAGTTAAAAATTCCATTTATTTTGATAAAACAATGTCCAATTTACCCCGTTAAGAGTATAGCTTCACCTAAAATCTATCATTCAGTCTTTTCAGCAAATCCATAATCTGAGGAACCGTATGTGGGAAATCTGCTCCTACGGGTCTGTGGGTGAGCGGGAAGGTAACTTACCGCTCTACCCGGAAAGTAGAACTAACATAATGATAGAAATGAACCTCCCCGCCGCAAGCAGCAGGGTATCCTACAAGAGCGCTAACTGTTTACTGCTATGGAAGATTGTATATTCTTTTTCAAGCCCCTGATCTCGAACATATTTCAAAATACTCGTCTCATCTCCAAACTTACTAACGGTGTTGACAAAATATCCATCACTCCAAAATTCCCCTCCCCAAAGTTCTTCTTTCACCTCTGGATTCTTTTTAAAAACCTCTCAGGCCGTAATACTTTTTACAATCGTTACAATTGCTGTTGAACTCAGCCTCGGTATCGTTTGTATAAAAAAGTGAACATGATTGTTGTCCGTTCCAATCTCAAGAAAGTGAATCTCGTACCGTTTTTCTATCTCAAGACAGGTGTCCTTCAATGTTTCATCAACTTCTTTGCTTACCACTACCTTCCAATATTTTGCCGTACAAAAAAATGATACAAAAGAACACTGACATTATGCGATTTATGTATGTATTCGCTTTCGCTCATATATACAAAGTCAAACGGTTCATTGCGGCAGCAACATGGCAGGTGGCTGATTCTACGCATGATTTTTCATGAGGTTACGACAGTTGATCCGATATTTGCTGACAAATAAATTGTTATGTCTTTGTTGATTTTGAAAATATTGGTTAGTTTTGGTGTTGGATTCGATATTATCTATCAAAAATTTAACAAACAACTCCCAAAAAAATATGTTTTTTAATACCAATTCACTTTAATTATAATGTGTACATGAAAAGACTGTTATTCTTATTGGTACTGACTTTTAGCCTGCACGAAGGATTGTTCAGTGGGCTGATCACATATAACGAATCTCCGAATTCTCACGGTAATAATGCTTCTGCCAGTACCCCTCAAAAATCTGAAGAACCTTTTAATATTACGCTCGTTCCGAAAGAGATAAAATTCTTCAAGGCTGGTACCCTGCCGGTCGTTATTCAGGATACGGTTGTAACCGTTCCTCCGGAATTTAAAATAATCAACATAGTGGTTGATAATTCCCCAATGACCGCTTTTTTATTCGTTCAGAGAATAGGTGGGAAAAAATCTGATGATCATGTTTGGCTGGTCGCATGGGATATCCGAGGTAATTCTGTTCTCTGGAACAGGGAGATAGATGGCAAGGAGGGATATATTGCAGGAGATCTGATTATCTTACCGAATAACCCGGCTATGGCGCTGGATAAAAAGACGGGTCTGGTAAAATGGATTCGTGACGAATCTATAATCCTTCCAATTGTAAGCAAAAATGTTGCTTTCAGCAAGTCACTTTCCGCGGTTGACTTACAGGATGGAAGAACCAGATGGATAAGGGAAATCACGGATGTCGGAGGGTATTTTGAAAGGGTAATTGTAGATTCCCTGATGATCATGGCGGTTGACGGGCTTCATGCCTTCAACCTGTATACTGGTAAGGGGTGGGATCTTGTTCTGCCCACATGGGAAGAAGATGAGAGTAATGTATTGGCTAACAAGGTGCTTGGCGCACCATTCACTGCTATTGGGCGCAACTACATGAGCCCTGAAAAGGCCGATGTTTATTCCGGAATGGTATCAAATATCCTGATCATTGAAGAACAGCTTTTTTATACTGCCAAAGACTACGTGGTATGCTTGGATCTCTTATCCGGCCGGAAAATATGGCACACCCGGCTTCCTGAAGAAAAGGCTGGAAGCGTATTCCTTTTCAGAATGGGTGACAATATCGGCCTGATCAATCGAGGATTTTGCTGGTTAAACAATGCCCCGAAAAAATATCTTTATCCCTATTTTCTTGCCATAGATAAAAGGAACGGGAATTTTCTTGGCTCAAAAGCAATCAAAAGTATGAATATTATCACGGACTATGCGGTTATGGACAGCGCCGTATTCATCTTTACAGGTAAAGAGATCCTGAAATACAGCGTACTTTGCCGGTATTTCAATTCCCTTTCTCTGGATAGAGATGCTTCTCTTAATAAGAGACTCGTGGATTTTAAATCTTTACTCCTTAATACGGATGGATACTATGTCATTCCTGGCAAGACGGATTCCTGTTTTACTTTGAAGAGCGTACTTACGAAAAACATGTATCCTATTATTACAAAAAATGGAATCGTGGTTTATGACGGATTACTACAGGAAAAAAGATGGTTCCCTGGTTCGGATTTGTTTTCGACCCAAGCGAGAATTTGCGGTCATCTGTTACTGAGACCTATGAAAGAATCTCTTTCAAAGAGAATTATTGTGGATGACAGCAATGAACTCAGGATTATTGGCTATTTTGATCTACCGGGAATAAATATACTTACCGATGAGGTAATTATGTATGTTCCCGATATGAATTCAGTAGGTTTCCTGAATTGTTCAGGCTTTTTTAGGAAATGAAGTCTTCACTAATAGAAAAAATATTGCTATGGGAAAGTGGATAAAGAAAGTTCACGTGCTGTTTGTTTTGATTTTATCGTTGACCTTCCCTCATGTATTTAGCCAGGGAAAAAAAACAGCTATCTGGCAGAAAGGGGAGGCTCCCGAAGATGAAGGACTGGTTTATATCTACCGCCCTGATAGTCCATTTGAGGCTGCAGTTCATTTTCAGGTTCTTGCAGATGAAGTTCCTGTTAGTGAAGTTAAAATGCGTTCAGACACTTAGATTGAATTCATGACCGATCCTGGCACCTTTGACTTCCGTGCATCCCATTTGCCATCCGGATTCGCAATCTCCGTGAATGTACCTGCTGGAGGGACCGTATATATCGAAAGCGATCCCAATGGGGTGCTTAAGGAAGTTTCTGAAACGATAGCGATCCGACGTATCATAAAGTGTAAAAAAATCGCATCCGAAAAAAATGAATGAACCCATTGGTTACAAATCCTCCCCGAAACCTACTTTTTAAAGAAAACCGGACACTGAGCGAAGAAAGAGGTAAATTTCCGAGTAGCATGAATTCGTATCTGGGCATCATGAAGCATTACAAAACATATACACCGCGTAAAGAGATGATATTTGGATTATTGTCTTGTTGGTCATGGAAGTATATTTACCTTAAAGGTGGAATAGGTAAATTTTCATTGAAGAAGAAATTCAAGTTGACAACGAGCTGGATTTTTTATATTTGTGCTTACCGTAGGATCCCTGAAGCGAAGACGCGAATATATCATATCAAATTATTTAAAATTTTGCGCCTTAGCGACTTGGCGGTGAAAAGTAGTTTTCGAAGTGGGCTCGACTGTTAAACCATAAAACCATAAAATCATGAAAAC
>JALNWE010000085.1 GCA_023231065.1 Bacteroidales bacterium | reverse complement strand
TAACGACTCGCTAACCGATCAATTATAGCGGATCCATTGTCATTATCAATTATACATGAACATTTTCAATTTATTATCTCAACTTTTTCGTGATTGGTTAGCCAAATCCAGAGCCCCCCATATCAAAGCGCCCTTAACTTTCCCCTACTAAATTACAAACTTTTTATAGATTCAAAAACAATCCGATAAAAAAGAAGCCGCCTCCCTGGCATCCAGCCCTCCACCTCATCCCCTGCCCCTTCTCCTCAAGGAGAAGGGGGAATCCCCGCATCAAGCTATCCGGCTGTGGAAAATCACTAAAAAGGCCCCTCCATGAGCCCAAATTCCGGGTCGATCTGTGGTCAAGAATAGATATGATTAATGCCCCTCGAACTCTGAATAAAAAATGCAAAAGAACCAAATATGGTCATCAATGGAAGGATGATTTCAACCCGGGTTCCGGTCCCGTCACCTTTCGCGTTGCACAGGTCGATGATATTTCCACGGCTATCCTTCTGAATACAATAAAACCCCACAGGTATAGGGGTTATTTCTACTTCTATCTTAGCTTTTAATTGTGTCCGGTCAAATAATTTAATCTCACCGGTCCTGTTCAGGTAAGAAACGGGGCGGTAAACGTGTTTTGTTTTAGTAGATAACATCAGGTAACGGAGATCGACATTGGATTCATGAGGGCCAAAATATTGGAGGATACTTGCCTTAAGGTTGAATGACTGAAACCGAAAATCAGAGGGAGTTATTAACCGGCGCCATAAAAGGGACCAACGTACCCATCAGGGGAATTACCGTCTCCCTCTAACTATCGAGGGGCAGGAAAGGAACGGGAAAAGAATTGGTAATCCCTGTTGTTTACCATCCGGTTGAAATGCTGCCGTCAATGATCCCTGCTTCGATACGGCTAATCGCGAGTTTCATACTATCGGGTATCTGCGGTTCGTAATCGTGATAGGGGGCCAGTTTAACGCCCTGGTTGGCCAGGTTGCCGGTGTAAATCCCACCCCCGTTGAAGTTGCCGTTGACCAATGATTTGACAACAGCATAAATGGCATTATCAAGGCTTTTCATGGCAGAAGATAGTAAAATATCTGAAACCTCCGGGAAAGAGATATACTGGTCCACATCAACACCGATGCCTTGCCTTTCGCGTTCTTTGGCCTTGAGCAAAGCGCCGTTGCCGGTTTGCCCGCCCACGCCAAACATCACATCGGCGCCGAGCTCCATAAGACTGTCGGCAAGCTTCCCGCCCAACCCGGAATCGATAAAGGTACCGGCATAGGCGCCATGATGGGTTACCGCCTTCCCGTATTCCTGGTTAAACCGTTCCACCCCGTTCAGGAAAGGTTCGATAAACTGCCTGACCGATCCGACCTCAAAAGCGCCGACAAACCCCACTGCCGGATTTTCGCTATCGTGGCCGTTGGCCCACCACGCGGATAAAAAGCCCAAAGGATACGCTACTTCATCCACATCGAACAAGATGCTCATTGCATTTGGCTGTGGTTCCGATAATTCAGTATCGACTAATACAAACCGCGAACCGGGATACTTTTTGGCTGCCGCTACAACAGCATCATTCCACATATAACCGACCGCGATAATCAAATCAAATTTCAATCCGCCATAATATTCCAGCCTTTCCTCGTATTTGTTGGTGGTTGTATCGATGTTATATTCACATTCGAGGCCGAAATTCGTTTTTGCTTTCTCAAGCCCGGTTTTACAACTTTGGAGGAATGCAAGATCATCGAAAGTAGTCCCCTGGGCCAGCATGGCTACCCTGATGGGTTGCCCCGGCTGGTCATCTTCTTTTTTATTGCAGGACGTTATGATCAAAAGCGTCCCAATCAGAAACAACAGAAAATATCCCGTTGGCTTTTTCATTTCAGACAAATTTTCGACAAATTTAACGAAATGTTGATCAAAAATAGATATCCCGTTGACCTTCCTTAATTGAACGGAGGTTGTTGGATATTTTCGTCCTGAGGGTCGTATTTTCAACTTCGCCTAACAGGTTATGAATGGCTGCCAGTCCTCTTTCCCTGGTTTCGGGGGAAGCAAAATCTTCGAGGTATTCTGTAAAGGTAAAGAGGGCATTTGGCATACAATATTGCTTGATAAGGCCGGGTTTGGCAAGATCCATAAAATCCTGTCCGACCCTTCCTTTGCGGTAGCATCCGGTGCAGAATGAAGGGATAAAGCCTTCGTTGGCAAGTGAAAATATCATCTGGTCGAGGGTCCTGTGGTCGCCTAATGAAAACTGGCTCCCTGTATGCTCTTCTTCGTGCGTATATGATCCCGGGTTTGTGCGGGATCCGGCAGATATCTGGCTGATGCCATAATGGATGAGCTCGGTCCGCATGGCGTCGTTTTCCCTGGTGCTAAGGATGATCCCGGTATAGGGCAGCGCAATCCTGATGATGGCCACCAGCTTTTTAAAATCATTGTCGGATACCTTCGATGGGATGTTATCCGCGTTGGGAGCGCCAATGGCAGGCTCGATACGGGGAACGCTGACTGTATGGGGGCCACAACCAAAAGCGGTTTCAAGATGGCGGGCATGTTCCATCATTGCCAGCGCCTCAAAACGATAATCGATCAGCCCTAACAGCGCCCCGATACCAACGTCGTTGATGCCTCCCTCCATGGCCCTGTCCATGACGGTAAGACGATATTCGTAATTTCCCTTTTCCGTGTCGGCCGGGTGAAAATTCCGGTACAGCGCCGGATCGTAAGTTTCCTGGAAGCAGACATAGGTCCCGATCCTCTCGGCTTTCAATCTGGCAAAGTCTTCGGTTTCCATGGGCGCCAGCTCGACATTGATCCGACGGATATAGTCCCTTCCGCCGTTTTCCCTGGCCGCGTATGTAGTGCGGATGGCCTCCACCATGTAATCAGTGTTGTTCCGTTTGCTTTCGCCACAGATAAGCAACACCCTTTTATGACCTTCCCTCAGAAGGGCCCTGGTTTCTTCGGCGATCTCATCCATCGTAAGCACTTTCCGCCTAATGAGTTTATTGTCGCGCCTGAATGAACAGTATGTGCAGTTATTGATACAGACATTACCGGTATATAGAGGGGCAAACAGCACCAGCCGTTTTCCATAGATCTCTTCCTTGACCGTATGCGCCGTATCCATGATCATCCGGATAACAGCAGGTTCCTCGACGCGAAGAAGCGAAGCAACTTCTTCCAGGTTCAACCCTTTCAGCTTTAAAGCTTTATTGAGAATTGTGTTGACCTGGCTTGTTTCCGGGGCTTTCCCTTCAATCAGGGAATATAACTTGTCCCGGTCAATAAATACCTTATTCCTTTCGCTCTTGTTCATGATTTTGCCCTTCCTTGAATTTTGTAAGAATGGATTTGACTTCAACATCTTTCAAACGTCCAATCTTTCCGGTAAGAGCGCTGATCACCTCGGTAGTGCCTTCGATAACAAGAGAAATAACATGAATGTTGCGATGGTGGATAGGTAGCCCCTGGCGGGCCAGGATAATACTGTGGTACTCCGACAACAAGGCATTTACAGCAGGGACTGAGGTTGTGCCTTGGATTAAAATCGTTATCGTACCAATTCTCTTTTCCATCAGATGCTCTTTTGGATTGGATGTATGTTTACGCTAAGCAGATGGACAATCTTTGAAAAAGTATTTACCGTTTCTCAGGGCCATCCGGATACAAAAATACAAAGAAATTATCAGATCAAGGCTGTTTTACAAAAAGAAGGTTTTCATGGGCATCAATGATGCCACTTTCATGCGGGAAGGTAAATTAATTGGCAGCATGCGGATACCTCCCCGTTGCCTGCATGTAGGCCGACAGCTTCACATAATATGTCGTACAGGCATTGGTGTATTGGTCGCGGCCCTGTTGAAGCAGGGTTTGAGCTTCCAGCAGGTCCGCCAGCGATACGGTCCCGGCATTATAGTAGTCGCAGCTGATATGCAGGTTCTCAGTCGCTGACTCAATTGATTTCAGGGCAATCCGGATTTGAAGATAGGACTCCTGCAAAATATTCCATTTCGATTCAATATCTACCGCCATCATTTTTCTCATATCCTTCCTTTGGTTTTCGGTTTTTATCTCGTTGTATTTCTCCCGTTTTATGGCATGCGACCCGCCCCACCACGAACTTATGGGAACTGAAACGGTTGCGAATATCATTCCGAAATTAACATCTTTTTCAAGCAGGTTCTGATAGATATATCCTGCTCCCGCCGCAACGGTGGGCATATTTTTACCAATGGCCATTTTATATTGTAAGGATGCCGCCTTGACGCCTTTCTCAAGCAACTGGTTTTCCGTTCTCCCTTCAATGCCTTGTTCAGCGCTTATGTAATATTCCAAAGGATCCTTAACGATCGGGAATCCGGAAATTGCGATATCAAAACTATCTACAGCCGCACCCGTGATGTTGCAGAGTAAAAGTTTATAGATCTTTATCCCGTTATCAACTTTAATCCGGTTGCTCTCCATGTTTTGTTGCTGCAGTTCGACGCGAAGAAGGTCGTTGCGTGTCGTTAAACCTGCGCTGACTGCAGCCTTCACCTTCTTGTTTAATTCTGCAAGCTGGGTGTCGGCCACGTCAAGGGTTTTCAATTTTTCTTTGAGCGATACGATCTGCCAGAAATATTCTTCTGTTTTGGATATTACTTCATTTTCAGAAAGTGTGATTTTCAGTTTGCTCACATCGCGTCCCACTTTTGCCAGTTTGTTCCCGTTAATAATCTGTCCTCCCGCGAAAACCGGCTGCGTGGCTGAAACAAAACCTATAGCGCCGTTTTTGATCATCTGGACCGGGATGGAAGAGGGTAATCCCAAAGCGATCGGATCATAACCCATTCCGGCTAAGATCTTGCCCACCGGCGACAAGTCTATATTCTCGTTAATCAGATACTCACTGGCATCGAAAGCCATTCCCGCGGCAGATATAGATGGAAAATATTTGGTAAATACCTCCTTTTTTGTCTGATCGGCCATTTCATAGTCAAGGCGGCTGTTTTTGATGTCATAGCTGTTTTTAAAAGCCATATTGATGCATTGTTCGAGTGTATAACCCTGTGCAACAACCAGGACGGGACAAAATAAAAGCAGGATATACAATAGTTTTTTCATTTTTTCTTATCATTGAGTTTCCAATAAAGAACGGGTAAAACCGTAATGGTCATGAACAGCAGGAAAAAACCGCCTGCAAAAATGACCATACCCACAGGCGCCCACCAGGAACTGCCTGACATGATCATCGGCACTACTCCAACAGAGGCTGCTGCAGAGGTAAGAAAGATCGGTATCATCCTGCGTTTCCCGGCATCGAATGCGGCATCTTTGGCCAGCCAACCGTCAATGACGAAACGTTGCTCTGCATGCTGGAACATCAGTATTACATTCCTTATCGTTATACCGAACAGGCCAACCAGTCCCAGGGCAGATGTCAATCCGACCGTCATTCCCGATATCCACAAACCAAACACGGCGCCGAACATAAAGAGCGACAGCGTAAACATAGAGATAAGCGTTAAACCGAATTTGCCGTATGTGAATAACAGGAAGAAAAATATTACTACCAGGGCCGAGATGATCACATAAAGCACGGGCGTGAGGTTATCCTTGTTGTATTCCGGTTGGCCCCCGACCTGATAATTCACTCCCCTGGGAAGTGCGGGCACAATTTCGCGGGCAATCACATCCTGGATGTATGAAAGCGCTTTTCCCGGAAGGACGCCGCGTTTTGTATCGGTTGTTACTGTTATGGTGCGCATCCCGTCACGATGTACGATTTTATTTTCGCCCCACACAGGGGCAACTGTCGCAATCTGACGGAGCGGGACGGTTACGGTAGGCACGAAAGTTGAAACGTAAATATCTGAAACGTCTTCCAGCGTCGTTTTGCCCTTCTTTTCGTCGGTTTTAAGAACAATCGGGATGTTGTCGTTGTTTTCCGTTACGGAGCCCATGGTGATCCCGTTTGTCGCCATTGCCAGGTTTGCTGCCGTTATGCCACGCGTGGCGCCTACCTGCGATGAAGCGACCGGGTCAAGCGTCACATCCATGACAGGGATTGGGTCGCCCCAATCGGTGTGGACGTTTGTAAGTTCAGGTATTTCGCGCATCTTCTTTTCAAGTTTTTTCGCTACAACTTTCAGATCTTCAGCATTTTCACCATAAAACCGGAATTCGAATGTCGCCACAGCATTGAAATCCAATTGTTTGAATTTCACATAAGCATTCGGAAAGTAGTGGGCATAATAATCAGTGTACGCGTTCAGGAGCGCTTCGGTATCATCGCCCGAACCGGTGTTGACGATGAACTGGGAATATGCATCCGAGGGCATTTGAGGTGCGTAAGAGGTATGAAAACGGGGCGATGACATTCCTACAAAAGTGGTGATCGATTTTACCCGTTTGTCGCGCGCGAGCATCCGCCTTAACGAATCAGCAACCTGCGCGGTTTGGTTTATCGGCGCCCCGTCGGGGAGGTGAATTTCCACGGCGAACTGGTTGCGCTCAGCCGTGGGCATCATACGGAAATTGATCTTTGTGGCGAGGAGTGTGGCGACGATGATCGAAGCAATGGCAAATCCAAGGGTAAGCCACGGATGGCGAAAATTACTGCCAAGTAACTTCATATAGAGGCCGTGAACTTTGTCCGTAAAACGGTTGTTTCCCGATTCTCCTTCTTTCTTAGGCTTGATGAGCATCACTTCCAGGATCGGGATCACCAGGACGGCTATCGCAAGCGAAACCATCAGGTTTATCGTTATTGTCAACGGGAAGTAAACCACGAATTCGAGCATCATCCCTTTGAACAGGAAGAGGAATGGATAGAAAATAAGACAAATACACAGGGTGGCGAGGGCCATTGGCTGAAAGTATTTGCGCGCGCTCTCCACGGCGGCATCCCATGGCTTGTCGCCGTTGTTCAGGCAGAACAGGTATCCGTCAATGATGACAATGGCATTATCGACAACCATTCCCAGTACCACGATCAGCGCGGCAAGCGTCACGGTGTTAAGGGGTATGCCCGCCAGGTACATGATGCCGACCGAAATAAAGGTATTGAGCGGAATGACGATGGCCGCCACGAGCGCCGAACGCAGCGGAAACAGCAACAACATAACGACAATGATCACAATGATTGCCATCACCAGGTCGCGCAGGAATGAATTGACCGAGTCGCCTACTATCTGGGCTTGATCGGTTATGCGACATACATTGACATCATCGGGCATCACGGTCCTGATGTATTCGTTCATCACTTGATCAACATCTTTGCCGAATTTCACGACGTTATAACCGTTGCGCATCTCGACTGAAAGTACCAGGCACCGGTTGCCATTGTATGTTATGTAACTCTTCCCGCCGGGATTTTCCCTCACCACCCTTGCCACGTCTTTAACGCGGATCATATTACCGCCGCCGTCGCTGTAAATGATCTGATCTTCGACCTCTTCGAGGCCGGAATAGGTAGGGGCCAGATGAACGGGGATTTCCGTATCGTCGTTTTTGATGCTTCCGCCCGGGGCAAGCGATTGGGTAAAAAACTCAACCGTCAGCAGGTTGTCGCTGATGCCATACGACGACAGTTTGTCGCGGTTGACATATACGGTGATCTGTTCTTTCTGCTCACCGTAAAGCCGCAGGTTAGAAACCGATTCGATACGGCGAAGCCTGTCGGACAATTCGTCGGTGTATTCTTTAAGCTCTTTGTACGACCGGGTTCCTGATTCTATCGCCACCAGCAAGGCAGAAGTATCGCCAAAATCGTCCTGTGCCACAAGCGCCAGGACTCCCTGGGGCAGCGATTGTTTCAAAAGCACAAGCCCATGTTTGATTTTCGACCACACCTCATCCTTGTTGTCCACATTGTCGTTGAGCTCAACCATAACATAGCACATTCCGTTCTGCGAAGTGGTCGTCGTGTAGCCGCGTTTAACCTCCGGATAAGTGAACAGAAACCTTTCGAGAGGTTCGGCAAGCTGCTTTTCGACCTCTTCTGAAGTCGCGCCCGGGTATATTCCGATAATCACGCCCTGACGTATGGTATAGGCCGGGAACTCCTGTTTGGGCATTACTTTCAGGGAAATGATCCCAAACGCGACCATCAGCGCTACAAGCAGGAAGACGATTGAATAATGCTTCATCGCCCATTCTATGAGGTTGCTCTTTCCTTTCATTTTCCAATGATTTTATCGCCTTCACTTATTTTTTGATAACCTTCGGTTATGATACGGTCACCTGGCAAAAGCCCGCTCTGTATTTCCACCCCATTGCCTTTCGCTTCGCCGGTTGTAACAAATATGCGTTTTGCCATACCCTCCTTTTCGCCCCATACAAAATTCCGTCCGTCAGCCATTGCCATGACGATGCCAATTGGGACTACAATACCCCGCGAATCTCCGTTGATCCTGATCCCGACCCTGCAAACCATCCCCGGCAAGAGCTCCTTCCTGGGATTGGGAAGGGTAATAAAAGCCGGATAGGTATGCGAAACGGCATTTGCCACAACGTTCTTTTCCAAACTTCCCCCTGAAAATTCCTTATCGCCAAGGGCCGCTACCGTTATGACAGACTTACAAGCGGGGGTAATGACGGAAATTTCGTTTTCAGGAACAGAAAATTTAACTTTTACCGAGCTGATGTCCAAAATTGTCAGCGCAGGCTTCCCGACGATAGTGTTTTCGCCGGTTTCAGCCGTTTTTTTCCCGATAATCCCGCTGATCGGGGCATATAGGGAACAATCTTCAAGTCCTTTTTTTACAATGTTATAAGTCGATTGGGCCTGCTGGAGCTTTGTCTCCATCTCTACCATCTGTACTTCCGGCAAACTGCCGGCGTCATAGATGGACTTAAGGCGTTTATAACCGTCCTGTGCCTGTTTCAATGTCGATACGGTGGCATCAAACAAGTTCTTTGCCGCGGTGGGATCAAGCCTGGCAAGCAACTGGCCTTTGGTAACAAGTGTCCCTTCGGAAACATAAATTTGCTCAATGGTGCCCATGGATGAAAAACTAAGTGCGACAGAAGATTTTTCCTCAACCACTCCGACATAGTTCATCGTATTCATCGCATCCGATCCCTTTACGGTCTCTATGGTGACTTTAATGGCCGACCCGTTCTTAGGCTGAAAGGCGTCGGAAGTACAACAGCATAGCGCCAGGGAGAAAAAAACAATGGCCACCGGTAATAAACTGACTGATTTCAAACATTTTATCATGGCAGTATGGATTTAATAATTTCAGGTTCACAAAGGTCGCGTATAGAATAGGATTAATAAAGTCCACATTAACCACAGAATTGTTCTATTGGTCGAAATATCATTAAATTTGAAGGAAATATTCTTGCAGAATTATTCAATTTGTCGAAACACAAAGATCATTACCCGATGGCGGACACAGGCATCATAAGTTTTTCGCTGGAATCGCTCAAAAAAATGCAATCATTTTCAGGACCAGACGATATTCAATACGAGGGATGCCTTTTTGCACATTATGATTCGGATTCGGACAGGCAGTTAAATATATTGAAATATCCCTGCCGCATCAACGCTTATTTCTGCATCCTGTGTGCCGAAGGCATGGCAGAGATCATTTCGAATATGAGAAGATATCTCATTAAGAAAAATTCTCTATTCGTCAGTATGCCTAATGACATCATACAATTTGAAACATTGGGCAACTGCGAATTTTATATTATTGCTTTGAACGACGATTTTGCGAAACAGATGAAAATTAATTATAAAAATGTTTTATCCGTATTTCTGGGAATACAAAAACGGCCGTTCATAGAACTTTCGCAGGAAGAGTCAGATACCATTAAAGGGACGTTCCACAATTTATTACGGGACATGAAAATGTTCAAGGAGGCAAAATTCTTTAATGAAATAGTCATGAACTATATAACCCTGCTGGCACATAAGGGTTTATCGGTAATAAGCAGCTATAACAATCCTGCAAATGACGATATCAATGCAATAACCCACCGTAACGAGGGATATTATAACAGGTTCATGGAATTGTTAAACCAGCATTACAAACACGAACACAACATCGGATTTTATGCTTCGCGGATTTGCATCACGCCCAAGTACCTTGCCGCCCTGATAAAAAAGGTGAGCGGGATATCAGCCTCCCATTGGATCAATGAATTTATCACCATGGAAGCTAAACATCTTATCAAATATTCAAACATGAGCATCCAGGAAATATCGGATTATCTCAGTTTTACAAATCAGTCTTTTTTTTGTCAGTATTTCAAACGGCAAACCAGGATGACCCCAAGCGAATACAGGAAACAACCCTGATCCCCGGGGGTGTGCCGTAAGAGATAAATCCATCAGGAAGACGAGCGGATAGCCCGGTATTTCAATAATTGTTCCTTTAGGCTCGCGTTACCATCAAGGTGAATGGTGGATAAGCCCATTTCCTTTGCTGTAATAATGTTGTTTATGCTATCATCAATGAATAATGATTCGTTCGCTTTAAGTCCGTACCGGTTTAAAAGCAACTCGTAAATGCCCTTATCCGGCTTTAACATTTTTTCTTGTCCTGATATAACAATCCCTTCAAAGTCACTGAAAAAAGAATATCTGTCATAAACCAAAGGGAAGGTTTCTGCCGACCAATTTGATAATCCGAATAACCTGTATTTTATTTTTAATGGTTTTAAAAGGCTTGTGTTTTCAATGATTTCCCCCCGGACCATGCGTATCCAGTCCTTGTAAAACATTTCAATCGCATCATGATACATGGGATACCGGGTTTGAAGTTCCTTTGTGGCGGCTGATAATGGATATCCTGCGTCTTGTTTCAAATTCCAGGCGGGACTGCAAATGTTTTTAAGGAAAATTTCCATTTCAGCCTTATCCGGAAATACGCTTTCGTATAAATATCTGGGGTCCCAATCAATCAGGACACCGCCGAAATCAAAAATTATGTTTTTTATTTTCATTATTTATCAGGGACCTGCAACGTCAGTAATCAATGCCCATTACCCATATCGCTTGATCATCTTATCCAGGGATTTTCTATCTTTGAACCCGGAAAAGCTTCGCCTCCAAAAATAATAATTATTTTGCCCCACATGAAGGGATTACTATTTTCCTTTTTACGATTCCTCGCTTTTTTCCGTAAGATACGCCTCCGAATGACTGGTAAAACGGAAGAGGGGCTCCATGCCAACCGGGTTGTCAGTGGGAAAGCATGGGAAGAATTTTGTGAT
>JALNWE010000084.1 GCA_023231065.1 Bacteroidales bacterium | reverse complement strand
GCCATCACCACGGCATTGCCCTGGGCATCGATCATCGCGGCGCCACCACAAGCTTCGTCCCCATTATCATCCATATAGAACGCCCCTGCCCAGTCGCCCGGCTCAAGCGGCTGGCCATAAATATTCGGGTTGGCGGTATTGGGAACACTGATGGTGTGGACCAGGCCGGTTACCGTGTAATTCCAAGGTTTGTTTACATCAACATACCCTGCAGGGTGCCAGGTCTGTGTTGCACTGTTTCCGGCAGAATCTATGACGATTATTTTTATGTCAAAATAGCCGGGAGTCGTGAATTGAGAAAAGGCAGTGGTAAGATCGCTTACATAGTAATTTCCATAAATTATCGGATCAAATAACGGAACTTGCTCTATCAATGGCAACTCTGTCCACTCAGGACAATCCGAACGTTTATAATATGAATGAACTGAGCTTATGCCTTCACCCGATCTGCCCGGGGAATCAATATTATTGTTTATAATTGGATTTGAAGACATTTGATAATATCCTCCGCCACCAGAAGGCAATGGGAAGTCGGAAGCAGTAAATTCCAAGGTGGCAGTCTTTCCTGCCGTAAGTACTTCACTGATTTTTCGATCTTCTGATAATATTTTAAAAGAAGTGAATTGTGGGGAATTCGCATCCGGCAGGTCGAGGTTAAAATCCATTTGAATAGATGCAATCCCATTATTTCCTGCCAGAACGTAATTCGGATTTTCAATATTCAGGGAATATAATCCACCTTCCGAAGGGAAATACAACTCATATTTAAAAACGGTATCACTGCTGATTACCTGGCCATTCTTTGATAATGTGTACATGCTGCGATACACATCTGTCTTTCGCACTTCTCCATATTGCCCTTTAAATATTATTTCAGGCAAAATCAAATAATTTCCAAAAAGGTTATTGAGCCCATAGACTGAAATAAATGGTGAATTAAAACCAACTTTTCTTACATCATTACTCGATGAAATGTAATCGGCAGGAAAGGGTGGATAAAAATTGCCAAGTACCGAAGAATTTTCACTATAAACATAGTTGTGTTGGGGTTCCACCATCATGAAATGATCATAATCGTCAATGTCTTCCCAAAATGTCAATCCTCCTCCCATTGAACAACGGTCTTCCTCACTGATTTTATTATTAAGAAACATTGGAATTGTATCGGCGATATGGTATGGAAATCCCGATTCCTCCGTATCGTCGCGCATTGCTACGGACGCAGGGCTCCCATCATCTTCATCGAAAAGCCATCCGGTCATTTGGTTTATGAACATTGTTTCGGCAGCAGGAGATGGATTGAAAACATAATTGGCTCTTTGGTAAGCAGCAGGATCGTTAATTAAGATGGTATCAGAGGACACCCCATTGAGTTTAGGGTATGAAATCAGGTAAAATTTTCCGTCATTCACGATAACCTGTCCGCATTTTAAACTGTATTGCGCTCCAAAATCAGAGACAGTTACATAATTATAATCATAATCATTGTAGGACAGTGCGTCCCAGTCTTGTTTCAGATTTTCAGGAAACTCAAGAATACCTATGAAATCAGAATGATCAGGGGTAAGAAGGGGCTGATTGTTCTCATCCCTTCCTTCAAAATACAAAGTATCTTTTATACAATCATTGCGGTATAAAATAGTATCTATATTCCGGTTTATTACAAAATTCTGTATTATAATATAGGAAAGCTCAGGAGAGGTCGGTTGGAGGATGATATCGTATATGCCTTCAGTGACCACTGTCTGCGAAAAAAAGAGGCTGTCAAGATTCCACCTGTCAAAATAGAACACCTTATCATTACTTGTTAGTGAATTGCCTTTAGGGAGGAAATCGCAATGAAGTTTTACCGTGTAAGTTTGCGATTCGCCTTTTAATTCGTTTGATTTGTTCGGATTCTCAGTACACTCTTTATACCCTTCAATGGACATTGTTTGATTCCGTTGACAGTTAAAAATTTCTGCCTGTGCTGCTTTGCCGTTGGAGGTTTTCAGGTATAGGGTAGTATTTCCATCGATATCCTTTTTCTGAGAGTAGGTCTGTCCTTGTAAACTTGTACCATTCAGACAAATAAGAATGGCTAATAGGCTGAAAAAGGAGTTAAAAAATTGTTTCATATCAAATTAATTTTAAAAATAGAGTTAGAAAGGAATTTTAAATAACATACAAAATAAGAAAATTATTGAATGATATAATGCAAGGCCCCCGGATACAAGCTAAAACCTCAAAAGAATAAATCAGATTCAACATTTCCATCCAAGATCATTTTCGGTCAAATGTAGCTGAAAGATTTCCTGGTTGAACCCCTAATGACCTTAGTCAATACTTAGCAAACCGCACTGTTAAATACCTTAGCAAAAAATATGGATTGATTTTATAATAAACAGATAAACTGTGACATGGTGCCGGAAATATACCATAGCAATAAATTTCAGAAAGAGAGTTTTGGATTTTCTTCGCAATTACGAGAAGGAATTCCGGAAGGAATCAATTGTAAAAATTGATTCAGGAAAATAAAGAGAGGTCAGCGACAATACATTTGGGGCAGGACTGTTTTATCCCAGCGTTATTAAAAATTCAGTAAGGTTGATATTCCTGTTATTTATTCCCAGCTTTTTTCTGATCCTTGAACGATCCACCTCTATTGAGGCTTCCGATTTAAATAAAACCGTTGCGATGTCTTTTGTTGGCATATCAATGCGTAGAAGCAAACAAATTTTCAATTCGGCAGGAGTAAGGGTGTCATACGTTTTACTCAATATATTATAAAAAACTTCATTTTCATTTTTAAATCGGATTTCAAATTCTTCCCAAATTTTTTTATCGTGCTGGTTTTTAAATTGACTTACCATTTTCGAAAATACTTTTCTGTTGTTTTCCCCAAGCCCTTCAACCTTGTCATCCATCTCTTTCAGGAAACAATTAATAGATTCATTATCTTTCATTTGTTCCTTAAGAATAACAGATAATTCTTTCTTTTTTATTCCAATTTCGGTATTCAAGCTATTCTTTTCCCTGATCATATATTGTTGCCGTAATTTTGCCCATTTATAAAAAAATACAATAAGCAATGCCAATACTATCAGCAATAAAAAAAGGATGAGAATAAAACTGTTTTTTACTTTCAATTGATATTGCTGCAGCTGTTGTTTCGCCAACAATTTTTGATAATAATGCTCATACCTGTTCTGAATTTCCAGAAGGGCTGCTATTGATTTATTCTTTTTCCTGGATTCTTCGTCCCTGAATTTTTGATATTGATTATAATATTCATAAGCTTGCTTATACTTGCCAGCCTTGTAAGCAATGTTAAACAATTCCAGATAACCTTCGAAAATTTGGTCTCTGAGCTCATATTTTTGTGCCGAATCGTTCCCCTGAATATACAATTGTTCGGCTACCTTCAAATCGGATTTCTTTTGGGCAATCGAACCAAGACTATAGGTTGTCGAAATATACCTTGGCCCATTCTTTTGTTGTATCGCAATGTCTCTGGATTTACTGAGGTAAATCGTGGCAGAATCAAATAAATGTTGTTTGGAAAACATTTCACCTTTAATTTCATACACGGCTGAAAGGACCATCAGGCTTGGTTTTTTTTCAAGCAATGCCAAAGAACGGTTAAGATATATGATCGCTGAATCATAAGCGCCACTATACATCATATACATTCCCATATTCTGATAATCAGAAGCAAGGCTTTTGTTATTTTTCCCTTTTTCTTCATAGTCAATAACTTTTCTTAAATATTCAATGGCATTATCATAATCTTCAAGTTGATAATATTGCAGGCTTATTAAAGAATTGCATTTGGCCATCCAATGAAAATCATGCAATGACTCATAAATTTTATATCCTTTAAGAACAGATTGACAGGATTCAAAAAAATCTCCGGCTTTATAATTTACAAAACCTTCTGAGACGTTCAGAAAGGCATAAAGTTTTGGTAAATCCAGCCCGTCATAGGCAAGATACCCTTTTTCAAGAGCGTTGTACGCATTGTTAAGATCTCCTTTTTCTGCATGATTGAATGCCGATTCGGCATAAGCCAATGAAATACCATATTTATTATTTTCTGCTTTTGCTCGTAATAACATGCGGTTAAGAATGATTTCTGCGGAGTCAAGGTCCTTATGAAAATATTTAACAGATAAATTCAGGCAGGAATCATAATATTTTTTATTTAATGTTTTATCTTCATCCGGGACAATTAGACCATTGTCTTTGTTAGAAGAGCTCAGATTCCCCGCGTTTTGGAATGTGTCATATCCATATTCAATCCCAACAGATTGATTATTAAGATGAAAAATATTGAATTCTACAAGAAAAAAGAATACAAAGCAAATAGAGAAAAATATGATTAATACAAATATTAATATGTGTTTCTTTATCATAATCAGTAGTTATTATCTATCATCCGTATAAGGAGCCCTGTTAAATTCAGCAATAAATTAGTGGTTTCCGGGTTTTCAGACGGCTCAAAATTAGGATTTTTTATCAAGTTGTTATTGGCCCCTCACATGATATTGTTTTACCTGGTAATTAGTATTTTACATTCCCGGAGGCTCTTTTTATCTTATCTTATCATTTTTCCCGTTGTCATAATCAATTTATTTATACATTTGCACCTGTCTTCAAATAATCCTTCCAGTTAAGGGTGTTTGATTATAAAGAAGAGGCGAGAGATCAGGCTCTTTGACCCTCTGGCAACCTCCGAAAGTCGGAAAAGGTGCCAAAACCTGCCCATAAGGGAGTTATAATTTTAACGCTATGTCAACAAACATGATGTGCCTTTTGCAGTAGTTATTGAGTTTTTCAATAAGTACTGATTTTTTCATTTTCCCGGAACTATTTTATAATCCCGGATACTGACTTGGTATACTTATACCTCATCAATAAAAAATTAATATGAACAAAACCGTTGTAAAGTTTGGCGGATCGAATTTAAAAAGCCCTGAAGATTTTGAGAAAATCCTGAGAGTAGTTGACGCTTATCCTCATCCGATAATTATCATTGTTTCCGCATTTTTTGGGGTTACTTCAGCTTTGGATGAATTTCTGAGATCAAACAATCTGAATTCTAAATCAATAATGAGATTACGAAAGCATTTGTGGCACATTCATAGGAATGCTCTTGAAGCCAACATCGAGGATCCGGGGCTTCTTGAAGAAACATTTGAGGAAGTCAATAACCGTATCATTCAACTGGAACGATACCTCCTTGGAATTCACTACATCGGGAAAACACCATCATTTGCCATTGACAGCATTCTAAGCTATGGTGAACGTCTAAGTTCATGCGTTCTGAGGGCCATCCTCTCAGGACATGGTTTCGCCAGCCGGGAAATATTTCCGGAACAACTGAAATTGACTACCGTGGATGATCATTTCAGCGACTCCGTCGATTTTAATATATCCGAAGGACCTGTCAAATCATTTCTGGCAGAAGACTGCACATGGGTGATCCCGGGATTTTATGGTATCACACGGGCAGGAGAGGTCGCGCTTTTTGGCAGGGGCGGGAGTGATTATAGCGCCGCCGCAATAGCTCGATGCGTTGGCGCCCGATCGTTAGATCTATGGAAAGATGTTGACGGATTCATGACAACTGATCCGGAAATAGTCATTAACCCAAAAGGCATTCAACATCTGACGTATGCCGAGGCAGCAGAATTGGCCTATTTCGGAGCAAAAGTCCTGCACCCGCGCACCGTCGAACCCCTTTCAGGCAAAAAAATACCGATCCATATATATAATATTAATAAACCCGACATCCAAAACCCGCTGACCATTATCAATGGGTCTCACGAAAAAGAGAATGGTACAATAAAAAGCATCACGGCAACATCAGATATCTCAATTCTGAAAATTAAAGGGGAGGGAGTTGGGATCTTACCTGGTTTGTTGGCAAGGGTCACTCAAGCCCTGGATGAACAACACATCAACATCAAATCGGTCCAAACAACGCAAACTGCTATCAACCTCTTGCTTTCACCAGCCGATCTCAAGCAGGCCGCCAGGCTGGTCGGACAACTCCAACTCGCTCTTATCATGAACATTGAATACATTGACGAAATAGTATTAATTGCCCTGGTTGGCGACGGAATACTGAAAAAACCAGGGATCATCAATAGAATGGTCAGTGTAGTGGCCTGTAAAGGAATAAACATTGAAATGATTTCATTCGGCGCTTCGGATGTCGCAACATACTTCATTGTAAAAAAAGAACATCGTGATATTGTTATTAAAGACTTGCATAGGGAGTTTTTCCCATAAAAAGACAGATCTCTCAGGTAAAACAAAATGATTCATTGACAATCGGAAGTAAAAAATGACAAACCAGGAAATACCCATAAAAAAAACAAGATACACCATCTATAAACCGGATGAGCCCTTATTGCTCGAATCCGGAGAAATAATAAGTGCACCAGAAATAGCCTTCCATACCTATGGGGAGCTGAACACTGACCATTCAAATGTGATTTGGGCCTGCCACGCGCTGACAGCCAATTCGGATCCTTTTGAGTGGTGGCCGGGATTGTTTGGTAGCGGGAAACTCTTTGACCCGGAACATTTTTTTATTGTTTGTGCCAATGTAATAGGATCCTGCTATGGCAGTACCGGGCCTTTAAGTTTTGATCCGGAACTCGGCAGGTCATGGTATCGGGATTTCCCGGTGATTACAATAAGAGATATGGTCAATGCCCATGAGATGTTGCGCAAACATCTGCGCATAGAAAGGATCCACACGTTAATCGGTGGTTCTTTGGGTGGTTTTCAGGCCCTGGAATGGAGCATCACGAACCCGGATATCTTCCAATTTATTATTTTGATCGGGTGCAATGAAAAAACAAAACCATGGACCATCGCGTTCAACGAATCCCAGCGAATGGCCATCCGGTCAGATCCATCTTTTTTTCACGATATCCCTGAAGGGGGTTTTACCGGACTTCAATCGGCCAGGGCCATTGCTTTACTGAGTTATCGTACGCCCGATATCTACAACATTAAACATTGCGATGATCCTGTATATCCTCCTTTTAAAGCAGCAACCTATCAACAATATCAGGGCCTTAAACTGGCAAGGCGGTTCAATGCCTATTCCTATATGACACTTACAGATGCCATGGATCTGCATAATGTATTCCGTAACCGTTCAAGCGACATTCACCCTTTAAGCGCCATCATTGCCCGGACCTTGTGCATCGGGATCCACGGAGATTTGCTGTTCCCGACATCCGAAGTGCAAGTGATGGCTGGCTGGATCAGGGGGTCAACATACAGGGAACTGATAACACAATACGGACATGATGGTTTCCTTATCGAAACAGATCAAATAAGAAATATAATCAAGGGGTTTTATCATTTAAAACAAAGTAACCATGAGTAAAAAGCAATACATCGGCCTTTTCGGTTTGGGAACCGTCGGCAGTGGTTTGTTCCATGTGCTTGAAACAGGCAAAACCGTAAACGCTGAAATTAAAAAAGTATGTGTCAAAGATCCTGATAAAAAGCGAACGATCGAGTATGAAATGATCACTTACCTGCCCGACGAAATTCTTGATGATAGCAACATCAACCTTATTGTTGAGCTGATCAACGATTCAGATGCAGCTTTTGATATTGTAAAGCAAGCCTTGCTGAAGGATAAAAATGTCGTGACCGGGAATAAAAAAATGTTAGCCTTTCATCTTCCGGAACTCCTTAATATATCAAATAAAAATAATAAAACATTATTATATGAAGCATCTGCATGCGGAAGTATTCCGATCATCAGAAATCTTGAAGAGTATTACGACAATGACCTTCTCACATCCATTACCGGCATTCTCAATGGTTCATCCAACTATATCCTTACAAAAATATTCCAGGATAATCTGAGTTACACGGAAGCGCTGAAACACGCACAGGACCTTGGGTTCGCAGAAAGTGATCCCATATCGGACGTGGAAGGGTTCGACAGCCTTTACAAACTGATCATTATTACACTTCACAGCATGGGTGCTTACCTTCATCCCAAGAAAGCATTTAACTACGGAATTTCCAAGATCTGCAGGGAAGACCTTAAATATGCCCGTGAGAAAAGAGCAAAATTCAAGCTTGTAGGACAGGTCATTAAACTTGATCATGAGACTTTTACATTATTTGTGATCCCGCGGCTGGTTTATCCGCCTGAATACCTGTATAATGTGGATTATGAATACAACGGGATCATCATTGAAGGAGCGTGTTACGACAAGCAATTTATGTCGGGAAAAGGAGCGGGGGCCTATCCTACCGGGTCGGCAGTCCTGTCGGATATCACAGCTCTCATGCATGATTACAGGTATGAATTCAAGAAAAAAAAGTTCTTTACCCCCCTCACCTATTCTGATAATATTTCGTTGGAGATCTATCTCAGGTATGATTCAAACCGTGATTTTCAATTGTTCAATTTTGAGTCAGTCAGCGAAACATATTGCAGTTCAGGATTGAACTATGTTATTGGCTTCATCAGGTTATCGGAACTCAGCAAAATGAAAGATTCTTTATCTCAGCTGAACATTTTCATGGCATCGACCGGAAAATTCAATTACCAGTGATAACCTGTTTTTATCTGTTATAACCTTCATTATTGCATTCACCCCGAAAACTACTTTTCGCCTCCAAGTCATTTATTTAATGTCAATAATCAATCAAATAAAAAAGAAAAAATGGAAAAGAAAAATTATCAATTTGAAACCCTTCAGGTCCATGCAGGACAGGAAATCGACCCGGTAACTGGCGCACGCGCAGTTCCTATTTACCAGACTTCATCGTATGGTTTCAAGGATTCGTCACATGCCGCAAATCTGTTTGGATTGAGAGAACCAGGTAATATTTATACAAGGATCATGAATCCCACGACCGACGTGTTTGAGAAAAGGATTGCCGCGCTTGAGGGAGGGGTCGCTGCTGTAGCTACCGCTTCCGGACAAGCAGCCCAGTTCCTTGCACTCACGAACCTGCTGCAGGCCGGGGATAATTTTATATCAACTTCCTGTCTTTACGGTGGAACTTACAACCAGTTTAAAATTCAATTCAAGCGGCTTGGCATCACGGCAAAGTTTACCAATGGGGATGATCCGGAAAACTTTACCAGGCTTATTGACGACCATACCAAAGCCATTTATCTTGAGACCATTGGGAATCCCCGCTTTAATATCCCTGATTTTGATGCCATTTCAAAAATTGCCAGCGATCATGAAATACCATTGATCGTTGATAATACTTTTGGTGCGGCCGGTTACCTCTTCAGGCCTATTGAACATGGAGCGAATGTTGTCGTCCAATCGGCCACAAAATGGATCGGCGGACATGGGACCACGATTGGGGGTGTAATCGTTGACGGTGGTAACTTCAACTGGGGAAATGGCAAATTCCCTTGTTTTTCGGAACCCTCTGACGGTTATCACGGGCTGAATTTCTGGGAGATGTTTGGTGCGGGAAGTCCCGGCGGAAATCTCGCGTTCTCGATCCGAGCCCGTGTGGAAGGGTTGCGCGATTATGGCTCCTGCATAAGCCCTTTTAATGCTTTTCTTTTATTACAGGGGCTCGAAACGCTTTCATTAAGGGTGCAACGACATGTTGACAATACCCTTGAACTGGCTCAATGGCTCGAAAAACAACCGGTCGTCGCGAAGGTTGAATATCCGGGACTTGTTCATCATCCTTATCATGAACTGGCTAAAAAATACCTGACGCATGGTTTCGGAGGGGTCCTGTCTTTCAAATTAAAGGCCGGAAAAAATGCTGCCGATAAACTGGTAAATAACCTTAAACTGGTCAGCCATCTTGCCAATGTCGGGGATGCCAAAACATTGATTATCCATCCGGCCACCACTACCCATGAGCAATTGAGCGCCAAGGAACAGGAGGCATCCGGTGTTTATCCCGGGGCATTACGCGTTTCGGTAGGTATCGAGAATATTGACGATATAAAGGCTGATTTTCAACAGGCATTTCAAACAATCTGAAGAGGACAAGCAGGATAACATAGTATCTAACCCGATTGAGAATATTTTTCTCTTAACCTTAATTCACAATTATGCGGATCATCGATTTGATTAATAAAACAGAAAAAACCCTTTTTTCCTTTGAGTTGCTCCCCCCGCTGCGGGGCCATAACATCAACAGCATTTACCGGATAACCGACTCGCTGATAGAATATGCCCCTTCGTTCATAAACGTTACTTATCACCAGGAGGAGGTCGTTTATAAAAATCATGGGAACGGGCTACTCGAAAAGAAAACGATACGAAAACGGCCGGGGACTGTTGCCATTTCGGCCGCCATCAAATATAAATATCCATCCATCGAAGTTGTTCCCCATCTCATCTGCGGTGGATTTACCA
Source organism: Bacteroidales bacterium (assembly GCA_023231065.1). Taxonomy (GTDB): domain Bacteria; phylum Bacteroidota; class Bacteroidia; order Bacteroidales; family FEN-979; genus CAIVAT01. Next base: position 934 of record JALNWE010000084.1, on the reverse strand, counting down.
AGGCAGAAACGGAATATGCGCTCATTGACCTTCACTACCTTGGGATTGATAACATTTTTGCCATTCGGGGAGATGCACCAAAAAATCAACAAATCTTCGTTCCGGAAAACAATGGTCATGCTCATGCCGATACGCTGGTCAGCCAAATTACTGATATGAACCAGGGGAAGTATCTTGATGGAGAGCTACTGAACACGTTTAATGCGAATTTTTGCGTGGGAGTAGGCGGATATCCCGAAAAGCATTCCGAATCGCCCAACCAAGCTTATGATTTGAAGTATCTGAAAGCAAAAATTGACGCCGGGGCGGAATACATTATTACACAGATGTTTTTCGATAATAAAAAATACTTTGCTTTCGAAAAAGCCTGCCGGAGTATTGGGATAACCGTCCCCATCATCCCGGGACTAAAACCCATCTGTACTATCCGTGAGATCAATGTTCTCCCTCAGGTCTTCAGCATTGATATTCCGGAAGAATTGGTAAAAATGGTGTTGAAATGTAAGACCAATGAAGAAGCCTTTAATGTAGGGATTGAATGGAGCATCGCCCAATCGGAAGAACTGATCCGGTTTGGTGTGCCCGTGCTTCATTACTTTTCGGTCGGGATTGCTGAAAACATCCGCCAAATAGTCAAAGCTGTTTTTTAACCAAGCGAAAGTATTTATATTTCGATGTTATATATCTTTCTTTGCAATTTTCCCCATTAACCTGAAATATAAAATGTTTTCGATATCGGTGAAATGCCCGATGACCACTTAGCATCATTTTATATGATGAAAAATACTTAGAAAGAGGGGCCCCTTCCGGGGCCCCTCTGCAACTAACCAATTATATGAAAACCTATTTTGTAATTATCACTTTCCTGTTAACAACACTCCCGTCATTTGCCGTGACCTGTAGGATGTAACTGCCCGCCCCCAGGGTTTCTGTG
>JALNWE010000083.1 GCA_023231065.1 Bacteroidales bacterium | reverse complement strand
CTTTCATCTGCAAAGTTTGAATTATCCGCGCTTTTCAGGATACTGGGTTCAAATACATTGCCTTCATAATCGGTAAATTCAACGGGTGTCGGATTTCCGGTGATAGCGAGCGCCGATCCATTTTCGGTCGTGGAAACAAAATGAAGTTTACACAGAATTCCATCGTTGATAGAAATACCATGGACATCGGCAGCCCAAACGACGGTAATCAGTCCGGGGGCCGGGGTCCCGATGAAGGCTTCTTCAATTCCGGGGTACCAGTCACTGACCTCTTTCAGGGAGATCCTGGAAGGATCATACTGGACCGTGAACTGGAAGGATCCAAGATCCGGCATATCAGAAACTGTAACCGGGACAACGAAACCTTCATTGGCCGAAGCGATGGGTACCAGCCGGATCATGCCTTTCTGGACGGGGACAGATTTGCTGGCAGCTGGAATGTAAGATCCATTGGCATCGCCAAAAACAATGCCATTGAAGTCTTGGGTCAGATCGGCGCTGCCAACAACGAACGGAGTATTATTGAAAAGCCAGTCCCCGGTCGGGAAGGAATTGATGATAACGGCAATTCTTTTTTTGATCAGCAATACATCTGACGCCGTGAGCGTAGCAGAAGCGTTGACATCTCCCGAGTTCAGATAAATTCCTGAAAGCAGTTCGATGTTGGCAATGTGTTTGCCATACAGCAACACGTCGGCTGCAGATACGCCGTTCCAAGGTTTTGTTGTACTGACCTCAAAAGTATAGGAACCCGAAGGGACAGAAGTAAAGGAATAATTTCCCGCGGCATTGGTAGTAGTGGTCCCGATGGTGGCGCCACCACTATTTTTCAGGTTAACCGTTAATCCGCCTAAAGGAGTGTTCGCGGTATTGGCATAAGTAATCTCACCGCTTACTGAAACGCCCGATGCCCCGGTGGCCGGGAATACAATATAATCAATCCATGCACAATCGCTTCCGTTCGAAACACTGCCGTCTTTCATGTATTCCCATTTGAAGGTATGATTTCCGGCAGTAACCGGAAAAGCCGCGCGTGTCCAGTCCGTTTCACCCGACCATTCGCCAATGCTTGTCCCATCCAGGAAAAATTTAAGAAAGTCATAATTGCTTTCGGAAGAAGTTTTCAAAAAGAATGAGATACTGTCGGCAATACTTACATCAAGCTGAATGCTAAGATCTGAATTCTGGCTGTGCGAAATGGCCCCTGATTTAGCCGAATAAAGTCCTTCGTAAGGGCTGACATTGGTAATCGACCAGGGCTGGTTTCCTCCCTGGGCCCATGGAAACTGTGTAAATCCACCGGATTCAAAATCTTCCAGGACCAGTCCGATTTTCACGGAGAAGGTTTTTTCGGCAGAATAATCTCCGGATGTAATAGAATAATTCAGGTCGGCGACCGAGCCAACCGGCGATGAAGGATCTACCGTAACGTTGAAAGTGGCTGATACAGGGACACCGGGAACAACATTCCCAAGATCAATGGATGGTGTATTGATGGTCATATTACCATTCGGATTGTTGAGCATGGCCATGGCGTTAATGGCAGTACTGCTTCCGGTATTGGTTGCCGTCACTGTAACATCGGCCGTTTCACCCGGGTCGAGGCGGCCGTTATTATTGCCATTGGGATCGGAAATAGTCATTGTGCCAACCTGGAATACAGGAGCATGGGCAATAAGGGTGATGTCGGTTGTCCATGAGTTTGTACCGTCGGAAGCGACAACTTCAAAAGGAGTCAGGTGGTTATCAGGAATATTTGATGCTACTGTAAATTTGAATCCGAACGGAATGGTAACGGAATCATTAGCGGCAATATTTCCATAATTTTCAATAGCGTCATTAATGGTAATATAAGAATCGGCAGTCGAAAGGGCGACATTGACGTTAGATACCGGGACTGAACCCACGTTTTTCATCGTGAGGGTCAGAAGAATGGTATCATTGTAATCCATCAGGCCATTATTATTTCCAAGACTGTCGTTAATTGTTTGTGAACTGCTGATCACGAAAGCGCCTTCATTGGGGATGATCGTGACAGGAAATGTCTGCGGCAAACAATTGTTACCGGAAATGATCAACTGGGCTTCACCTACTTCAGCAAAAGGAGGATCGATGGCGATGACTGCGTTCCCGCTTGCATCGGTACCGGCGATGCCATGCGCCACATTATCTTTGATCAGGACACAGTTTACCAATGGGACCGGGGAACCACCGGATGTAACGCTAACCGCTAAAGTAGGCACGCCCAAAGGAAGTGCTGCCTGGTAATTGGCTTGGACGGTCATGGGCTCAATGGTCCACAGGGATAAAGCCGGATCGCCCAGGAGGTTGCAATCATAGAAATTCCAGCGAAGGGCGCCTGGTTCCCATTGTCCGGGGGCAGTGACCCAGGGGGCTGTTTTCGCTTTTGATTCCGCATGTGCTTTGCCAATACGTAAGTACCCATCGCCATATAATGCATCTGTAAATTCACGTTGCAGGTGGGCTGACGGACCTTCTGTCTGGCCTTCATTGAACCAGCCATAACGCGAGTTACCGATAAAACCTGCGGCAAAATTGCTGATATTGACCATTTTTTCGGCAATACAATCTGAATAATCAAAGGCTCCGCAATTACAGCCATGAGTTGAAACAAAAGTAAAATTGTGAATGATACCGTTAACCTGTGAAAAATTCGCATTGGTAATGTCGCTGTTCGATAATTTCATGACATAGGTCTCGTTGGCATGACCGGAATGATAGAGAAAAGCCCGGCCCTGATTGAAACGGTTAATCAGATCGGATGCGGACCAATAGTTAGTCTCATCGTACATCTTGTCGATCGCGTTGTCGGGGGTGATCCCATCCGTCGTATAACCGTTATCTTCATGATGGCCTATCAGCAGTTCCAGGTATTGGCTCCCTTCCGTGTTGGGATCATCATAAAGATGTTCCCCCGCCAGCAATGGATGTTTCATGTCGCCTAATACCGGCGTACTTTGATAGGAGATGGATTTATTCAACATGTTATTCAATTCGCTCAGGTTACCGACAGTGAACCTTGCAACGGAGACTTCCGGTAACAAATCGTCTTCACCCGGTTCACCCCATTTGCTGTCGCCATTGGTATTCCAGTTGCCATCGAGGGCTGAGAAATAAAGGTCAGCGGGGATACCGTAGTCTTCATAACCCGAACCCGATTGGACATAACAATAAAAACCACGGTAAGGTATCAGGTCAACATCTCCGCCTAAAAGGACATATTCAACGGCATGAGCCTGATATTCCTGAATAATGTAATTCCTGACCTTTTCCGCGTCATCCTGGCCTGTCATGTTCGCGAGGATATATTCTTTGGTAACGGTAAGCGCTTTAATCCCTCTTGTTTTATACATGTCGATCAAGGATTGATAAGCCGTTTCGAAAGATGAAGGCGTAATGATCATCATCTGGTAGTCGTCGGTCCTGCTTTTGCGGGTTGGATACTGGTTTATTGCTTCGGGGTTCTGGGAAAGGCCTTTAACCGATTGAAGGATCTCTGGGTTTGAGGTGATGTTTTTCAGGGCAGTAGCGCTTTTGCTGTCGGTTTTGGTCTTAATCCGGATGGTGACCTGCTTGTAAAAAGTGACCGTTCCTTTCGCGGGGTTATACCGGACGGGAGTAAAAGTGGAATGGACAAATGCAAATCCATTCATATATTGAGTGGATAGTTGTCCCGTCTGTTTTACAGGATACCCTGCATCCATGCTATAAACTGATTCGTTTTTCAGAAATTTGCCTGAACTTCCCAGGGATATTGGGCGAACGGCTTGTTGGGGATAAAGTTGAAAATAACCTTCAATTCCGGTCTCTTCCACACCAATAAATTCAATCGATTCAGCAGATTGCCCCGGAGGTAGTATGAGGGAGACAGCACAGTAAGGTAAGGCGGGTTCCCCTTCCAGCCCGGTGAGCAAAGAGTTGGGGAAGGCAATGGTTTGATAATTGCCGTGGTTTTTTACGGAGTAGTCGCTGAAATAGTAAGTTTTTTCGATCACACCCGCGTTCAAAGAAAGTACTGAAAAAATCAGCGCTATCCATGTAAAACATTTTTTCATAAGGGGAGGTTTGTGTAAATTATTAAGTATTAATAAGTTGTTGGATTAAAACATACAACTGTAAAAGGTTCCCAAAATTACATAAAAGAATTGGATCGGGGGCCATCAGGATCCATTCTTTCATAACAGACAAAAAAAAACCTCATAAAGTTGCATTTAAGAGGTTTTTTTCTGGTAAATATAAGTAAATCACCTTAGGTCAGAATGAAAATTTTTTCTATTTTTGTAGCTTACTATTTGAATTCGATATCAAATTTCATTTTCCGTTCCTACGGTTTTTTATACGCAAGCAGATCGTAGTAAGCATGTTATAGGTAGTTCGGCTGTCCAAAAAAATCACGCCAGAGAAAAAATTTTAACTTTAACGGAACTTTTCGGAAATAATCTTGTCTATAATAATTATAAACCAATACTCATTAATATGAAAATCTCTATCTTATCCAGGAAGTGTATCCGATGGCAATTTATGATTGCTTTGGTTATGTACTTTATGACATGGAATGTTTTCGCCGGTGATTTCAAAATCAAAGATGGTGAAACAGCATTGAAAATCAATACAAACACTTATTTGAAATTAATAGTGAACAACTCCTTGTCGCAATTTGGCACGACGGATGTTCAGGCCCAGGCAGGTACTTTTTCAACCCTGACTGCTGAAGGCTATGGTTTCAGTGAGACTATCGGCAATCCAAACTTGCCAGTGTTAAAGAAATTAATTGAAGTTCCAATGGATGCGAAGTTTGAGATCCGGATCCTGTACCAGAATTTCAAAGAATATGATTTAAAGGATTTTAATATCAATCATCCCCTGATGCCCACCCAGGCTCCGATTTCCAAAAGCGTTATGGATCCCGGTCAGGTTAAATTTGCTTATAATGCTGTTCTTTATCAAACCAATGAATTTTATAAAAATCAATTGGTTACAGTTACTCCTGTTGGAATCATGCGCGGTGTCAACATGGCCCGTCTTGAAATTTCACCGGTGGAATACAATCCCATCACCCGGAAGATCAGGGTTTATGACAACCTGGAAGTTGAAATTGATTTCGCCGGAGCTAATGTCAGCAAGACCGTGGCTTTGAAAAACAGGACCTATTCACCTTATTTTGAAGCCGCCTACCGGATGTTGCCCAATTACAAGCCCGTTGATCCAGATGCGTTGATCACCGCTTCGCCCGTGACTTATGTCATCGTGGCAAATGCCATGTTCCAGGAGACCCTTCAGCCGTTTATTCAATGGAAAACAAAAAAAGGGTTCAAAGTCATTGAAGCTTACACGAACGATCCTTTGGTTGGGAATACGACCACCTCAATTAAAAATTACCTTCAGGGACTTTATAATAATCCTCCGACAGGATACAATGCTCCGAGTTTTGTCCTGATCGTGGGCGATGTGGCCCAAGTACCTACCTTTAATGGTACTGCCGGTTCATACGTAACTGACTTATATTATTGTGAATACACGGGAGATAAAATCCCGGAAGTATATTATGGAAGGTTTTCTGCTACTTCGATAGCTCAGCTTCAGCCGCAAATTGACAAGACCCTTGAATATGAACAGTATCTGATGCCCGATCCTTCCTTCCTTAACGAAGACGTGATGATTGCCGGCGCTGATGCTTACCATGCCCCGACTTATGGTAATGGCCAGATCAATTATGGCACTACTTATTATTTCAATGCAGCTCATGGATTATTGTCCCACACCTACCTCTATCCCCAATCGGAAAGCAGTTCTGCCCAGATCATCCAGAATGTCAGCGACGGTGTTTGCTATGCTAACTATACCGCTCATGGAAGCTCGGAGGGTTGGTACAGCCCTGAATTTTCAATCTCTGATATCGCTACCCTTCAGAATGCACACAAATATCCCTTAATGGTTGGAAATTGCTGTGAAACAAGTCCTTTCGACGGGAACTGTTTCGCGGAAGAATTATTACGCGCTGCCAATAAAGGGGCCCTTGGTTATATCGGAGCTTCCGCCAGTTCATACTGGGATGAAGATTACTGGTGGGGCGTCGGCTTTAAAAATGTCGTCGTTAACCCCGTCTACAACGCGAATCATCTGGGCGCTTATGACGTTACATTTCATGATCATGGAGAGCTATCATCCCAGTGGTATGTCACTCAGGGCCAGATGGTCGTAGGAGGAAATATGGCCGTTGAAGAATCCAGTTCCAGTATGAAAACCTACTATTGGGAAATCTATTGCCTGATGGGCGATCCCTCATTATCTGTTTATTTTTCAGTTCCCCAGGCAGTTACAGCAAACTATTCATCCGCTTTGTTGGTCGGAATGAGTTCCTTTACCGTGAACACGGAAGAAAATGCTTATGTTGCCCTTTCCATGAATGGTATCTTATTAGGTACCGGAATTGCTGATGCTACCGGTGTCGTGAACCTCACATTTGATCCGATCGCGGCTCCCGGAACCGCCGATATCGTTATCACCAAACAGAACCGTCAGCCTCATATCGCACAGATCACCGTTGCCCCGGCCGAAGGCCCGTATGTTACCTTAGACAGCTACATCATTGTCGATCCTTCTGGGAACAACAATGGACAAGCCGACTATGGTGAAAATATAACCCTGAATGTCAAATTAAATAACGTTGGCGTTGAAATGGCAGCCGGCGTTACGGGAACCCTTACAGCTGAAGATCCCACCATCACCATTACCAACGGGACTTTCAACTTCGGAGATATTCCTGCCGGTGAAAGTACAATTGGGAACAATGCTTATGCTATCACGGTTGCTGATTTTATTCCCGATCAACACCATGTATCCTGTGCCCTTTCGTTGACCGATGGAACCCATACCTGGAACTCTACCCTGGTCATCGTCCTGAATGCTCCGATATTATCTGCCGGACCTACTATGGTGATCTCTGATCTGAACGGTAACGGAAACGGAAGACTTGATCCGGGCGAAACCGCTGATCTTATCATCTCCACTTCCAATACCGGCCACAGTGATGCGCTCAATGCCATCGGAAATATTACCAGCACAAGTCCTTATCTGACTATTAACACTGGCTCTTTCAACCTGAATACCATACCTTTTGGCGGATCTGGCAATGCCACTTTCAATGTCACTGCTTCTATGGATGCCCCAATCGGATCAACCTTGGATGTAAATTATACTGTAAATGCCCTTGACGGATATACCGCCGAAAAAACTTACCTTGCAAAAGTCGGACTGATCCTGGAAGATTTCGAATCGGGCGGATTTACCCAGTTTGCCTGGGCCCAGACCGGAAACCAACCCTGGACCATTACCAATGTTGAACCTTTTGAGGGTATTTATTCTGCCAAATCAGGGACCATTTCACACAACCAGCAATCATCTCTCAGCCTTCAGATGGCGGTAACCAGCAACGATAGTATTTCATTCTATTATAAAACATCTTCGGAATCCGGTTATGATTTTCTAAAGTTTTATATCGATGGCGCAAGCGCCCTCGGTGAATGGTCTGGCACCAATGCCTGGACCAGGGCGGCTTACCCTGTTACTCCCGGTAACCATACTTTTAAATGGGAATATTCGAAAGATGGCAGCGTTTCAACAGGAAACGACTGTGCCTGGATCGATTATATCATCTTCCCGGCAACTTCTCCCGGCGTTTCTGTGAATGGCTATGTAACCTATGCCAACACAGCCAACACCGCATTGGCCGGACTGACAATCAAACTGAAGAATAGCGGTGGCGCCACTGTAGGTACCACGACAACGAATGCCACAGGAGATTATACTTTCACAGGGATCCAGGCGGGCAATTATACGCTGGAAGTCCTAACGACAAAACCCTGGGGCGGCGTTGCTGCAACCGATGTGTTGCTGTATCGCAAACACATTGCCAGTATTGAACTGCTTTCAGGGATCTATCTTGCCTCAGGAGATGTTAATGCCTCTGGCAGTTTATCCGCGGCCGATGTCCTTATCATTAAAAAACGTATTGCAGCCCTCATCAACTCCTTCCCGGCTGGCGATTGGGTATTCAATAACACCCCATTTACCGTCGGCAGTGGCAATGCTACCCAGAATTTCAAAGGGCTGGTATATGGTGATGCCAATGGTTCCTATATTCCGACCAGTGATAAATCCCAACCTGTAAAACAGGGTATGATCCGTCTTGAAACCGTTGCTGTAAAGGGAGAAGTAGCTGTTCCTGTTGTTGTTACAGATATGAACAATCTGGGCTCATTCCAGTTTACGGTTCAGTATGATCCTTCGAAACTGACCTTGGGAGAAATCACCGACTGGTATCAGGGGATCAATGATGTTACCGTAGGAACGCCGGCTCCCGGGTTTATTACTTTCGTCTGGGCTGCTGATGTTAACGGAGTAACGGTCCGCGATGGCGTTCTTTGCAAACTCCACTTTACCGCTACATCCGACGAAGGATCTGCACTGAATTTCGTAAGCGCCCCGACACTCGTGGAATTTAGCGACTACGATGGTGTACTCTTCGAACCTCAGGCTATCAATGGCGCTGTTAAATCAGCAACAGGTATCAATGATCTGGAAAATGCCTCGTTGACAATATATCCCAACCCGGTATCGGATCAGGCAACCATTACCTATTCTGTCCCTGCAGCCAATGATATTACAATCGCTTTATTTAATATGTTAGGACAAGAGATCAGGCCAATCATGAATATGCAGGCTCAATCTGCCGGTACCCACACCGTTGCATTTACTGTTGATGGGCTCAATGCTGGAATTTATTATTGTAAATTATCAGTTAACAATAAAACTATTGTTAAAAAGTTGATCATCAACAAATAATATAACAAAACAAGGGGCTGATTAAAACAAAAACTTTTAGTCAGCCCCTTTATTTATATCCTTTTCAATGGCTTCTCATCTAAATATTTTTCTATGAAGAAAGTTTTGATTTCCTTTTTATTTTTATTGAGTTTTTCTGTAGGGTTCAGTGCAAATTGGATCCCCCTGGGTTCCGGTAATCCGGTCCCTGCCAAAGCCCGACTGATCTCCTCCGACATTCAGACGTCAACCATTCACTTTTCCCTTCAGGGATTCGAAATGATACCAGTAGTTACTCCAAAAGGTAACGCTTTTGTCGTTGGAGTTGGTGAAGCAACTCCCATGCTGGTCAATGGCGCCCCAGACCTTGGTAAACTAACCGCTTCGGTTATAATTCCCGATCAGGAAAAAATGGATGTTAAAGTGGTTTATTCTAATTATAAGGATTTTCCGGGCATTGAAGTGGCCCCATCCAAAGGCAACTTGTACAGGAATACCGACCCAGCTACTGTCCCTTATACCTGGGGTAAAGTTTATTCCGAAGACAAGTTTTTCCCTGAAAACATAGTAGAGCTGAGGGATCCCTATATTATCCGTGATTATCGCGGGCAAACAGTCATTGTTTATCCCTTTCAATACAATCCTGTCACAAAAACATTGCGCGTCTATACCGACGTTGAAATTACCGTATTCAGTACCGGGAAGCAAGGCATGAACCCATTATTCCGCAAAGGAAACCTGATCAGCGTCAACAGTGAATTCAACAAGATTTATCACCAGCGCTTTTTAAATGCCGGCGAATCAAAATATAATCCGGTCGATGAACAGGGTAAAATGCTCATTATTTGTTATGGCTCTTTTATGACCGCCATGGAACCCCTTGTTGATTGGAAAAACCAGCAGGGAATTCCAACTGAGCTTGTCAATGTTTCAACCATCGGAACAACTTCTACAGCTATCAAATCCTATATCCTTAACTATTATAACAACAACGACCTGGCCTTTGTCCTACTTGTTGGCGATGGCCCCCAGATCCCAACAAATTCAGGAGGCAGTCTGGGAGGGCCCTCTGACAATGCTTACGGATATTTGGTTGGAAATGACCATTATCCTGACTTGTTTGTGGGTCGTTTTTCGGCTGAAAACCTGGCACAGGTAGAGACCCAGGTCACCAAAGTGTTGACCTATGAAAAGAATCCGCCGACCACGGTTGACTGGTTTTCAACGGGAGTAGGAATCGGGTCCGACCAGGGCCCTGGCGATGATAACGAATACGATTACCAGCATATCCGCAATATCAGGACGAAGCTTATGGATTATACCTATACCGCGGTGGCAGAACTATACGATGGCTCACAAGGAGGGCTTGATGCCCCCGGGAACCCTAGTACAACACTGGTAGCAAACGCGATCAACGCGGGCGCTGGCATTGTTAATTACACCGGGCACGGAAGTCAGACCTCATGGGGTACAACCGGCTTTTCCAACAGCAATGTGAATTCGCTGACCAATGATAATATGTTACCTTTCATCTGGTCGGTTGCTTGTGTGAATGGGGATTTCGTCAACGGAACCTGCTTTGCAGAGGCCTGGCTGCGCGCAACCCATAACGGGCAACCCTCGGGAGCTGTGGCGACCCTGATGTCGACCATCAATCAAAGCTGGAATCCCCCAATGTGTGGTGAAGATGCCATGGACGACATTCTTGTTGAAACTTACACCAATAACATAAAACGCACTTTCGGCGGTATCTCTATGAACGGATGTATGGCGATGAATGATGAATATGGCGCTGACGGAGCTGAAATGACAGATACCTGGAATTGCTTCGGCGATCCTTCGCTGATGGTCAGGACTGCTATGCCGCAAGCGATAACGGCTTCACACCTTCCAACCATCTTCCTGGGCGCCAATCAGTTCGTTGTTTCATCCGACGCTGAAGGGGGCTTGGTTGCCCTCACTATCAATAACCAGTTGATCGCTTCCGGTTATATTACCGGAGGAACTGCTGCGCTCAACTTCGAAGCGCTGTCAGCATTGGATACAATGAAAGTGGTTATTACCGCTTTTAACCATTTATTCTATGAAGCAGATGTGCCCATTATTCCTGCCGAAGGCCCCTATATTACGTATGTCGGCCATTCTATCAGCGACATTAATGGGAACAACAATGGCCAGGCCGATTTCGGAGAAAATATCCTGCTGACTATTGCCCTGAAAAATGTCGGGGTGGAAGCAGCTAACAATGTCAATGCTACGATAAGTTCTGCTGATACCTATGTAACTATTGTAGATCCTGAAGAAAACTATGGATTAATTCCGGCAGGGGAAACAGTCGCTTTACCTGACGGTTTCTCTTTTATTGTAGCGGATAATGTTCCCGATGGGCATTCAGTTGTGTTTGACTTGGTTATTACCGACGGGACCCATACCTGGAACAGTAACTTCCCTATCGTCATGAATGCACCGGAATTTTCAATCGGTACCATGACGATTTCGGATCCCACGGGGAACGGCAATGGCCGGCTTGATCCTGGTGAAACGGCTGACATTATTGTCACATCGGCCAACGATGGCAGCAGTACATCGCCAAATGCTTTGGCGACATTAGGGACATCAAGCAGTTAT
>JALNWE010000082.1 GCA_023231065.1 Bacteroidales bacterium | reverse complement strand
GCCCAGCACATCAAACCACTCTTTGCTGTTCACCGACTGTATGTTTTCAGCGAAATCTACCAGCAGATTGATGAATCGCCAATAAAAGTCCAGGACAGAGACATACCCGGGTCCTTGCACCAGTTTCCGTCCCGAACTAAACTGATACCATTTCCTGGAGTAAATTGATGCCACAAAAAACGAAGAATTACGTAGACATAAAAAAGTACGTCTATGCGAACCTTGGTATGTCGGCAATGTGGCAGGCAAGTTCGATCGAACAAAAAGCTTAAACATCTCATTCAGTATTATTGTGGCGACCATGCATGCCAGACAGCGCGTAAGCTGAGTTTTGAGAGGCACAAGTACAAAACGGACGATTTATTCCGGGCCAAGAAGTTACAGGGTGTCCGTGACCGGAAGAAAAAGCAGGCTGCTGCGGGCAATTCCATGGCAGGTTCCCGGTACCAACGGGATTACCGGGCATCGCATGCTGGGTATGTGTTAGAAAACCGGCTCAAGCAAAAGCACAGGAATGCTAAAAAGCGCAGTAAAACGTCTCCTGAACAAAAGATTGTAAATCCGGACGCGTTCATGTCACAACAGCCTGAAAATGATAAGGTATACGCGATGATCGCGGTGGATTACAAAAAGATTGTAAATCCGGACGCGTCCATGTTGGGACGCCTTCATATTATGTCAGTTGCAGAGGCCCAGCCGATGTTTGTACGGTTATTGTAAATCCGGACGCGATTGACCCAGGCGTGGCGAAGGAATATCTTTGGCAAAAAATCTTTACCCATGGAGCCGAGGATGGTCAAAACGCAAGAAATCCGGGAATGGGCCAGTGAATTTCGGCTGGTGCAACCCGAGGCAGTGAGGGGCATGGAGTTGTCGATGCGGTCAACCGGGCAACTTCAGCCGCTAATCTTACTCAAGGACGACGATGGCTATCATATCATTGACGGGACCAAGCGGTACCGTGCAGCCCTGGAAATAGGACTGGAAGGGTTACAATCGTTGGTTTTCGAGGTGGACATGGTCATGGCCAAGGCCATGATCCTTCATTACAACCGGTCTAATAGCAGTTTAAGCATGTATGAACAGGGGTTAATCGTCCGCAGTTTGGTCCATGACCACGGGATGGGCCAGAGAGAAGTGGCCAGGGCCTTGCGACAGAGCCATAGCTGGGTATGCCGCAGGTTAAGCCTGATCGAGCGGTTGCTGCCCGAGGTACAGGATGCCCTGCGCATGGGAGAGATCACGGTGAGCCATGGCAGGGAACTGGTCAAATTGCCGCGTGGCAACCAGGGGCAAGCCCTCTCGGTTGTTATCGGTGAAAGCCTGACCAGCCGGGAGTGTGCCATCGTGGTGGAAAAGCTGTTAAAAGCCAAAGGCGCCCAGGAAGCCGGATATATTTACACCCACAGTCGTGAAGTGGTCCGAGGGGCCTTGGGGGGCGACAAGTTGCATGACGAAAGGTTATCCGATCACGGGAACCGGTTATTAAAGGCCAGGGAATTGCTCCGCTTACAGGTAAACATACTTGGCGGGGCGTTGCAAAGTGAACACACCCGGCAACTGCCTGCTGATCAAAAGGCGATGGTACTTCCTCCCTTAGACAGCTTAGTGGCCCCGATGGGCCGGTTAACCGAGATCATTCACCAAACATTGCAATCGTATGAAAGATGAAGCCTTTGAGAACAGTGTGATCTTCCAGCGTGGCCAAGGCTGGTCGGTCCGTCGGCTGGCCAGGGAGTATCACTGTGGCCGCAAACGGATTATCCGCGTACTAGCTGAGAATGAACGCCAGCGGATGGAGGGGACAAATCCCCCAAAACCCAGGAAGGTTTACCCTTCGAAACTGGATCCGTATAAGGAGCATATCCAGGAAACGCTGCAGAAGTTTAAGGATATCACTACACAGAGGATCTATGAACAGGTCCTTGAGCGGGGGTATACGGGCAAGATCAGCATCCTGGAGGTCTACGTGAGTAAGATACGAAGTACCAAAAGCCATCCGGTAGTCCGCTGCGTGGAGACCGCTCCCGGTCAGCGGGCCGCTCATGACTGGAGTGAGTACATGATCGAGTTCACTTCGTCCGAAGGAAAAGAGCATAAGATAATCCTGTTCAGCTACATTCTTGCGTACAGTCGTCGGCAATACATCGAGCTGGTGGAAGATAAGGCACAACGGACCCTGATGGAATGCCTGGCCCATGCCTTTATGTATTTTGACGGGGTGGCCCGCGAGATCAAAAGCGATAACCAAAAAGTATGCGTGGACCGGTGGGAATGTGGCCAACCCATCTTTAACCGGCATTACCTGGGGTTTGCTTCACATTATGGCTTTCGCCCCATGACGATCCATCCCGGAAGGCCAACCGAGAACTTAAAAATAGAACGTCCGTTTTATTACCTGGAAACGAACTTCCTAAATGGCCGTCGCTTCCGGGATAAAAATGACCTGAAAGAACAGTTAAGGAACTGGCTGGCCCAGGTTAACGATACGCGAGAACACCGTACCACCCGTCGAAGGCCCATTGATATGTTCCTTGAGGAAATCCCCTGTCTGGTACCTTTGCCTACCACTCACTATGACACTTCGCTTATTGTCTACCGGGTAGTTAACCAGGAGTCCTGCGTACACTACCTGGGATATTACTATTATATCCCGGGGGATTACCTGTTTAAAAGTTGTCCACTGAGGATCACCAGCGATCAGGTAATCATTTACTCCCACGATTTTAAACTTCTCATCTCACATCCCCTGGCCGAAAAGGGCGCCACAGGCCGTTACATTGGCCTTCTGCCCACTTATGCCCACCCCCTTATACTCAAGCTATCTGAGGTAAAACAACGCTTATCTTCCATGGGACGGGTTATGGAAGCGTATGTTGAAAAACTGGTGCGGCAGAAAAAAGATCCCACCCAGGCGCTCAATGCGCTGTTGGCCCTCAAGGTTCATTATTTTACCGAAGACATCCTCAAAGCCATTGGCCGTGCCATGGACCATGGGGCCTATGATGTCAAGACGATTGAGCGTTTTCTTAAAGCCCATGCCCAGGGCCGCGATGCCATTAAAACATTGTTTGACCAATTACCTGATGATGAAGGCTAAACCAGAGACAATCTCCCAACTCAGCGAGTACCTGGGATTAAAGAACCTCGCCGGACAGCATACCGAACTAATCAAGCGGGCCCATGAAAAGCAATTGGGTTTATTGGATTTTTTGGAGATGGTCTTACACCAGGAAGCCATACTCAAGCAGGAATGTGGTATCCGGTACCGCATCCGGGAAAGCCGGTTGCCCAAGCCATACAAACTGCTCTCGGACTTTGACTTTGGTTTTCAGCCTAACTTGCGTAAATCCCTGGTGATGGATCTATCCACCATGGAGTTTATGAAACATCATGAATCGATCTTACTGATCGGGGATTGTGGCGTAGGCAAATCGCACCTCGGGCAGGCCCTGGGGATGATCGCCTGTGAAAAGGGATACAAGGTGTTATATACCACCTGTGCGGCCCTGATCGGCGACCTGAACAACGGGGTGTTTGAAAAAAACCTGCTCAAACGGCTTCGCCGGTACGTCAATCCCGATCTGCTGATCATTGATGAGATGGGACATGACCGGCTGGAGCTCCAGGTCACCAAAGAGGCCCATCTGCTGTTCAAGGTCGTGGATGAACGATACCATCTCAACCGCCCGCTGATCTTTACTACTAATGTCGAAGAAAAGTCCTGGGCCGAATACTTAGGCAATCCGGTCTCTACCCGCGCGATCCTTGACCGTATCTTTCATCATGCCGTTAAGATCGAAATCCGTGGCCCCAGTTATCGTCAGCACCAGGGCATGGAACTCCAGAAGAAATATGAAAAACATAAGTAAACATGCCCTTTTATCATCTATCCAGGCATCACTGACCCCGGTGAAAAACATGGCCAGGCCGTCAGAAATGACGGCCTTTTCTTTTGATAATTGCCTTAAACACCTGGCTATCCATTGGCTTAACTCTTTCAAACAGGCTTCTTTCATGGCCCTCTTGCTCCGCTTTACCTCCCAAAATGAAACATCGGAAAGCTCCTTGATGCCGACTCTAAAGACCCCTCTTATAAGGATGCAATGGCAGCCATTAACCAAAGGTGGTATCGTTTTGTTCCGTTTACTGGTATCAATTTAGATCAGGGCCGAAACAAGTATTGTCTGATGCTCAGATAACCGATGAGCGCTTCAATGTTATTACCATATCTCACAGTGCAATCAACTCCAACAGGGAAGTCACTTTCCACCATCTTGCCACAAGTGCACGTGCACCGATAAACACGATGCTCAGTCACGATTTGTTTGATCGTGGGAATGTCAATCACCTGACGTTTGCCAAAAAGCTCAAAGGGCTGGTTTGTCAAATTGTTTCCGCATTCAGGACAAAAACACGCCCGATGTTCAACAATCTCATCTGGATGTTCTGTCATCTCCAATGTTTTTCCTTCATGACCGGGCTGTCCTCCCACCTTGCGATCACTTTTCTCTCGAAGACTGCTGGTACGTGGCGGCCGGTTTTCATCTTTAGCAGGTGGTACAGAACTATTATTACTGTCTTTACGGGGCCTGTTGTTTTGTTCGACTATTCGCTCCAGTTCAGTAATTCTTGCCTTCAACAATTTAATTTCCTGCGCCTGCATCAGTATGAGACGTTGCAATTCACCGATAATTATTTGTTCTGGAGTTTGCATAATTTATACTGCAAAACTAAACCTGAAATTCATTATTTCAAAGAACGCAACCGATTGTTTATCAACTTTTAAAATAATATTTGTTAGTATGTGCTGGATTTCAAAAAGGCAAAAGGTTACCAACAAATCACCTTGTTAATTACCGCATAAAACCGTTAATAACGCTTAAATTTTTAACACTGATTAGTTACGATTCTTGAAAAATGAGAATAGGAGCATTACTAAAACAAAGTTTTGTTGACTGGGAAGGAAAAACAGCTGCTGTAATATTCACAAAAGGCTGTAATTTCCGTTGTGGTTATTGCCACAATCCTTCCTTAGTCTTACCTGAATTATTAAATCGAACAACCGATATTTCAGAAAAAGAAATCTTCGATTATTTAAAGACACGAAAAAACCGGCTTGATGGTGTTGTAATTACAGGAGGCGAACCAACCATTCATAACGATTTAAAAGGTTTTATCAGTTCAATAAAATCATTAAGCTATAAAATTAAGCTTGATACAAACGGTACGAATCCATTACTTCTTGCTGAATTATTAAGCGAAAAACTGATTGATTTTATTGCTATGGATATAAAAACCATTATTGAAGCAGAAAAATATTACAAAGTTTCAAATTATTCAAATCCCGATTTGATGAGTAAAATTAATTCATTAATCAAAATAATCAGAAATTCAGGAATTGAATATCAATTAAGGACAACAGTATTACCAAATCATCATACAAAAGAAATAGTAAATAAATTGCAACAGAAATTTGTTAAAGATAATTATGTAATACAACAGTTCAGACAATGTGATGTATTAGAAAGAACATTGAACAGTATTAAGTCATGGAAATAGAGAAAATTGTAAAAAGAATGAGACTAAACAATTTTTTAATTTTTTTCTTGTTTCTAAAAAAAATCGTATTTTTGTATCCGATAAAAGTCCTTTACTTTATTTCAATAAAATCGAATAAGATTATACTTAGCAGTATATTAAGAGGGAATCGTGTTTAAATCACGAGCTGTCGCGCAACTGTAAGTAACATAAAAGGTTTTTACCAATATAATCCACTGTCTTGATTGCTATCGGGATGGGAAGGAAGGTAAAAATGTTACAAGTCAGGAAACCTGTCTTTTTCGGATTGACAATGCTTTCGCGAAAAAAGCTAAAGTCAGGCAGGTGTGCCTATGATTTTTTATCTCTCCGCCCAATACATAGCGCATAATCCCCCTCTCCTTAATTTATTCTCGTTAAAGCATTGTGAAATTCAGTGATGAATGATTTTCAAAATAAATCATTGGCAAATGAATTTTGTAAGACTGTTTATTTTTCATTTTTCCCTTTTAATCGGGCTTTCTTGCTTTGCTCAGAAATCACTTTCTGATACTACTTATCATTTGACGGAAGTTGTTGTTACAGCTAATCGTCTTGAAAATTTCTCTGCCGGTTCAAAAATTCAAAATATTGACAGCATAACAATTAGTCAATATAAAACTGGGAATCTTTCTTCTTTGTTGGAGAATGAGAGTCCTTTATTTATCAAATCTTATGGCATGGGTAGTTTGGCTACAAGCTCTTTCAGAGGAGGGAGTGCCAACCACACAGCAATCTTATGGAACGGTTTCAACCTTGGTAGCCCCATGAACGGTCAATTGGATTTATCGCTTATTCCAAATGGCTTTATGAATAGTATAAATATTCAGTTTGGTGGTTCAAGTGCTTTGTGGGGTAGCGGAGCAGTTGGTGGTACAATTCATTTGAGCAACAATGTTAAATTTAATAATGGCATAACAATATCAGCAGGTACTTCTTTTGGCAGCTTTTCCGACTTCGGGCAAAACATTTTGGTGGAAATCAGTAAACCCAAGTGGGTAACATCTTTGAAATTATCCAACACATTCGCTAAAAACAATTTTGAGTATTACAATACACAAGTGTACGATTCTCCAAAACAAAAACAGAACAATGCAGAACTCAAGCATCATGAGTTACTTTTTGAAAATTATTTTCGCATCAATAGCAGACAAAAAATAAATTTTCGCTTCTGGTGTCAATACAGCGACAGAAATATTCCGCCCACTATGTTGCAAACAATAAGTAAAGCAAATCAGAAAGACAAGAACTATCGTATTACCTCTGAATGGCAGCGAATGGGTAAAAATGTTCTTTGGTTTGCAAGAGCTGCTTATTTTGATGAGAACATTGCATATTCCGATTATACCTATGAGAATCCTGCACTTAGCCGCTCACAGACCTTTTTTACTGAAGTTGAATCAAAAATAATACTGCATAAAAATCATTTTTTGAATATAGGTGTAAACAACAATTTTACCCAAGCTATATCTGATGGTTACCCCGACAAGCCGCATCAAAACAAAGCATCATTATTTATTTCCTATAGGTTTAATTCAAATAATAATAAATTTTCAACTACTCTTTCGGGAAGAGAAGAAATCTCTGGTAATACCCTTTCTCCTTTTACCTTTTCTTTTGGCAGTGAATACATTTTCCTGAAATGGTTATCTGCAAAATGTAATGTTGCAAGAGTATACCGCTCTCCAACTTATAACGATTTGTACTGGGTTCCGGGTGGAAATCCTAATCTGTTGCCTGAAAGTGGATTTAGTGAAGAGATAGGATTATTAGTAAAACTTATTTCAAAAAATGAAAGAATAAATTTTCTATTTGAACCTACAATTTTTAACAGAAACATGAATAATTGGATTTTGTGGCTTCCGGGTCAAAGTTATTGGAGTCCGCAAAATATAATGGAAGTTTGGAGCAGGGGTTCCGAAACTCGTTCCGAATTGGGCTTTCAAATTAAAAAAGTAAAACTAAAAATCGGTTTGATTACAAATTACGTAGTCTCAACAAATCAAAAGGCAAAAACAGACAACGATGCCGCTTTGGGGAAACAACTTATATACGTGCCAATGTATAGCGGTCATGGGAAATTTTCAGTGGAATATAAAGATTTTTTCCTTTGTTTCAATCAAAGTTATACGGGATACCGCTATACTTCAACCGATAATACCGAGTATCTGAAACCCTATTGGAATTCAAATCTGTATTTGTCGTACAAAATAACTGTCAAAAAAATTACTTTCAGCTTATTCGCAGCGGTCTATAATATATTCAATGAACAATATCAGGTTATCCTTAACAGGGCAATGCCATTAAGAAATTATCAAACAGGAATTTCAATACAATTTAATAAACCTAATATTAACAATTAAAAAAAGTAAAAATGAAAAAAAGAGTACTTGTTTTTTTGGCAGCGATAGGGCTGCTTGTTGCACAAAGCTTTTCGGTAAAAGCTCAATTCACAATCTCAGATGTTAAATACTGGGTCGGAACAGACCCTGATACATCAATACTTGTTGTTGATTTTCACGATGCAACTTGGGATACATCTTATGCTTGGGGCTATCTGCACAATTCCGGTGCAACAGGTCAAGACATGCTAAATGCTGTTGCAGCAGCAGATATTAATCTTTCGGTGGCTATCGGCGGCGGTTTCCTTAATGATATTGTTTATGGTTCTCATTCAGGCATTGGAGGAACAGGCGGCTTTTATTGGTCAACATGGAGCGGCAGTAGCATCGCAACTTTGACAATGAATGGAGGTATATCAGCATCTCTTTCCAACGGTGACTGGTTTGGTTGTGCTTTTACTGACTTTAGTCCTGCGTTAGCGCCCGGTGAGCCAATTCCTGCCTTTAATCCTTTCTATTTTAAATCTCAAGATGTAACCTTTTGGCTTGGTGCAGGTACAGACACAACCCTGCTTGTAATAGATTTTCTTGATGGCTCGGGGACTTCTTCTTATGCTTGGGGCTACCTGCATTCAGGTACAGTAACCGCACAGCAAATGTTAAATGACATAGATGTTGCCGATCCAAGTCTAACCATAGCAATTAGTTCTGGTTTTCTGAATGATATTACTTACAAGACACATTCCGGTATTGGTGGAAGTCCTGATTATTGGGGCACGTGGAGTGCAACTAATTTAGGGAACTGGGATATGAATATGGGAATAAGCACAACCTTGGGCAATGGCGATTTATTCGGTTGTTCTTATATGAACTTCGCTCCTGTGATAAGACCTGGCTATCCAACAGCTGCTGTGAATACTACATCAATTGCCGATTATCAACAGTCTGCCAATATTCTGATTTATCCTAACCCCGCTACTGATTTTATTAATATTACATTGAATAATTCTAACGAAAAAAACACGACCATAAAAATTATTGATGCAACCGGTAAATTGTTAGTAAGTGAAAATACAACTTCAAAAACCTTACAAATTCCTGTTCATCAGTTACCGAACGGTTTTTACACAGTAGTTGTGGCGGGTGAAAAATTCAATTACTCAAAGCACTTTGTCAAAGAATGAGAAAGATTATTTTATTTCTAATACTGGGCAATTGTGCTACTGTCGCAAATGCTCAGTTTGCTCCGCCTGCCGGACAACCCGGTTCAACGGCTATATATAAGGATAGCTCTTTTATTGTGTCATGGGCAAGCGGATGTACCATCATTAGAGGTTATCAGGACATATCAAATCCATCTCTCGGATATGCTTCCTATGGTGACAGCACCATGGCATTGGGCAAGGCAGGTGAAAATGGCTTAGTTAGCTTAGGTGATGGTGGCTCTGCCATATTAACTTTTACTAATCCCATTAAAAACGGGTCGGGATGGGATTTTGCCGTATTTGAGAACAGTTTCAGTGATACTTTTCTGGAATTAGCTTTTGTGGAAGTGAGTTCTGATGGCATTAATTATTTTCGGTTTCCGGCTACTTCTAATACTCAGGACACTTCTCAGGTTGACGGTTTTGGCATCGTTGATGCCACTAAAATTAATAACCTTGCCGGTAAATACAGAGCATTGTATGGGACACCTTTTGACTTGCAGGAGTTGACAGGGCAAAGCGGATTGGATGTAAACAATATTACACACATAAAAATTATTGATGTGGTTGGTTGCATTCAAAATGCCTATGCCTGCTACGATCAATACGGACACAAGATAAATGACCCATGGAATACCCCTTTTGCCTCAAGCGGTTTTGATTTAGATGCTGTCGGTGTAATAAATCAGGTTACAGGTATAAATGAGTTGTTCGCTGCAAAAGCTAAGCTGAGTGTATTTCCTAACCCCGTTAAAGATAAAGCAGTCATTCAATTCTTTCTCGATAAGAGTTCTGATGTTATTATTGAAATAATTGATATAACAGGAAAAAGCGTTTATATGGAGAAAAAATCAAATTACATACAAGGGTGGCAAACAGTTGAAATCTCCGGTATAAATGCAAACAATGGCCTTTACTTTTTAAAATTGGAAACCCAAAACGGAATTGCAGTTCAAAAAATAATTATAAGCAATGAATAGATTTTTTAAGTACCTGTTTTTTACACTAATTGTATTTACAGTTTCTTGCCGTAAGGACAAGCCGGAGGATAATCCTGATCCGCAAATTTCAATTGGAAATAGCGGGGGTGTATTTATAACCAATGAAGGAAATTTTCAGTTTGGGAATGCTAAAGTCAGTTATTACGATATTTCAACAGCAACAGTAACCGAAGATTTATATCAACCTGCTAATGGTGTCTCCTTGGGTGATGTTTGTCAGTCCATGTGTTTATTCAATGGTAAAGCTTATATAGTAGTTAATAATTCAGGGAAAGTCGTTGTTGTAAATCCTTTATCTTTTGTTACATCTGCCACAATAAGCGGGTTCACTTCACCTCGATATTTTCTTCCTGTCAGTAATAGCAAGGCGTATGTAACTGATTTGTATGCTAACTCTGTTGCAATAGTAAATTTAAGCACTAATACAATAACTGGAAATATCCCCTGTGCAGGATGGACTGAAGAACTTGCATTATCTTATGGGAAAGCATTTGTTACAAATCAGTATCGTGATAAAATTTATGTAATTAATACATCAACTGATGTTTTGGAAGACAGCATGCAGGTTTCTTATGGCTCCAATTCAATCAAAGAAGATAAAAACGGCAAACTTTGGGTTTTATGCAGTGGTAAACAATCGAACAGCATTTATGCAGGTCTTTACCGAATTAATCCATTAACAAAACAGGTCGAGCAATCATTTCAATTTTCCAACCTGTCCGATAGTCCCTGGCGGTTAGATATTAACGGAACAAATGATACGTTGTATTTTCTTAACAAAGGCGTTTATCGGATGAGTATAGCCTCAGGAAGTTTACCCAATAATGCATTTATTGTTGAAGGATCAAGGAATTTCTACGGCATAGGCATCGAACCAAATACTGGAGTTATATATGTTGCCGATGCAATAGACTATGTTCAGAAAGGTAAGATTTACCGATACAAATCAGACGGTACATTAATTAACTCCTTTCTTGCAGGAATAATACCGGGTGATTTTTATTTTAATTAATTGAAGTTACAAAACGAAAACTAAATTCAATATTATCAACTTAAAATTTAATAACATGACAAGCACATCAGAAACAGGACATGCAAAAAATGTTGCAAACTTTGAAGATTTAATCTCATTTTGCACGGGTTACGGAACCGCCTACAATCCGACAAAAAATAGTATTAAGACTGTTGCAATGAACACACTCTTTACCACTGCAAGAAACTCTCTGCAAACAGTAAAAACCACAAAGACGGCTTATGACAATGCTACTAATGCCCGTGAAATCGCTTTTGCTAATCTCAAAAAGTTTAGTACCCGAATAGTAAATGCACTCGAAGCTACAGATGCAACAAAACAAACAGTTGATGATGCAAAGACAATTAACCGGAAAATTCAGGGTAAACGTGCCGATAATAAAAAAACTAATACACCCGAAACAACACAAGGAGAACCTGTACCGGGAGCAGAAATATTAATCGAACAAGAACAAAAAAATATTTCCGTTTCACAACAAAGTTACGATAGTTTAATTGACAATTTTAGCAAGTTGATTATATCAGTTTCAGCAGAACCTCTGTATATTCCCAATGAAACCGACTTAAAAGTTACTGCACTTAATACCTTGCTAACAGTATCCGCCCTACCAACTCCATCTTAGGTTAGCAGGGTTTTATCTATAAACTGTGGGAGCAGTTCTTTGAGTTGGGCGGCCTTAGTATCGTTGATGTTGTTGATGATATAGGTAAGCCATTTC
>JALNWE010000081.1 GCA_023231065.1 Bacteroidales bacterium | reverse complement strand
GTATTTTGAAAGAAAAACTGTACTTTTGCACCCTCAAAAATCAATCCCGGATTCGCTAGCTCAGTAGGTAGAGCATCGCCCTTTTAAGGCGGGGGTCCTGGGTTCGAATCCCAGGCGGATCACATTCAAGGCGTTACCAAACGCCTTTTTTTATTGATGAAAATCAGCAAATTCTGTCAACCGGATTATGGAATGGGAAGCAGCTATGCCAACAAGGTTTCCAATTTTAATTTCCATTTAATCCAATCCGGCATTATTTTTTCCTGCAATTGTATGAATGCATTGGTGTGGTTTGGATGGACCAGGTGACATAATTCATGAATGATCACATATTCAATACAGGGTTTCGGTGCTTTTATCAGTTCAGGGTTTAAAATGATCTTTCCTTTCGGGGTGCAACTGCCCCAGCGTTTTGGCATCTCCTGTATATAAATAGCTTCCGGTTTGACATTGAACTTTTGAAATCGTTGGATACAGGGTTCTGCAATTTCAGCAAATTTAATTTTTGCTCTTTCCCGATACCATTGTTTCAACAGAGATTTTGCACCCGATTTCTTTTTAGCCTGAACTTCGAAAAACCTACCTCGAAAATGAACGGAATTGATTTTAGCTTCAGTAACCTTTAAACTGTATTGCCTTCCCAGGTAAAGATGAGTTTCTCCACTCACATATTTTTTCTCAGGAGTTCTGGGATGAAAGGATAAAAAGTAGCTCTGCTGTTTTATTATCCAGGGGGCTTTCTTCCGGACTCTCTCCTTTATTCTTTCAATCGGGGCATCCTGTGGCGCCTTGACTATTACATCAAGATCGGGAGTAATTGTAATAGCAAGTGATTTCCGGTCTGAAAATATTAACCGAAAAGTAATTGTCTTTGACCCGAAATCTATTGAATCTGTCATTTTTTGCAACGGATCTTCGCAACATCAATGATTCGTTCTGCAATGCTATCGATCTCTTCAAAGGTCATCTGGAGATGATATTTGTCTCTAACCTCATCAATGATGTAATCACCGATTAAGTGAAACATTCGCTTTGGAACGTCAATTTTTATTTGCCAGTCTACAACAATATGTTTTTTAATGATTTCATCCGCTGCAATGGCAATTTCAGCGGAGATACTTTTAAGTACTTCATCATCCTGAATTTTACTCGTCAATCCCTCTTTTGCCAGACCAAAAAATGCCTTGGCTACCTCACGATCTGCAAGGGATTCCGGAATGTCAGCATCGGTATGAGTAAGAATGGCATTCATTATCTCAGTGACCTTCTTCAGTTTTTGTGCATCATTGATCCTGCCAAGTTCATGAAGTTCGATTGTTTCCTTTAACATTTGTGAAAACTTTTTATAAAAAGCCGGATCTTCTTCCATTCTTTCCGAAATGTGTTTTGAAGTCCTTGAAGCAATTTTATCAGCTTTTGCAGCAATTCCTACTGTTTTTTCGACCTCTTCTTCAAACCGTTCTTTCTCAAAAATGTTGACCAACTCAGTGATTGGTTGAACATCATCGGTTTGCACATGAGTATCAATCAGTTTCTGTATTTGGCCTTCATATTGTTTGTAATCCACATCATCAGAATAGCGTTTCAAAACGGCGCTTCTTAACTTCAGGAAAAAAGCCAGGTCTTCCGTATAACGTTCAATGGTTTTTTCATCCGTTTCCTTGTAAAATTGAATAGATGAAAGCGCAAGTTTTAATATCCTTGCAAATGCCAGAAGTTTATCGTAAAAAACGAACCGAATCGATTCATCTTTAAGGAATTGCTGATATGCTTCTGCATCGCGTTTATTGGCGACCGTTTTGAAGATATCCCATAAATCAGAATGCAATTGCGGAAGTTTTTTTGCTTCATCGATGATATTGGTAAGTGTATTACCCAGATCATCCAGGTCAAATTCCTCGAATGAAGAGTACAATTGCAATGCGTCATCCAACTGCTCAATTACCCCATAATAATCAATGATGAAGCCAAAATCTTTATCAGGGAATACACGGTTTACCCGGGCAATAGCTTGCAGGAGCGAATGTCCCTGAAGCTTGCGGGTAAGGTATAAAACAATGTTTTTGGGCTCATCAAACCCGGTAAGAAGTTTATCAACCACGATAATGATTTCAGGAACAGGTTGATATTTGAACCGGCTGATGATGTTCTTTTCATAACGTTTTGGACTACCGTGTTCGTCCATCATTTTCTTCCAGAACCTCTTAACCCTGTCGGACGTTTCTCCAAAAGTGCTATCCTCTCCTTCCCGATCGTCAGGAGGAGAGATTAAAACTTCGGATGTTACCATTCCTATGTCATCAAGACAGGATTTGTATTTGATCGCATTTTCCTTTTTATCGCATACGAGCTGACCTTTAAAAGGAGTCCGATACTGGAAATTGTTTTTGAAATGCAGGCTGATATCCCATGCAATTGCATAGATTTTTTGTTCAGCCGCATTCAGGTGATCGGCACGGCTCATCTTTTTTTTCAGATCAGCTTTCTGATATTCCGTCAGGGGCTCAGAAATCAGGTTGAAGTAATCATCCACCGCTTTTTCATGAACGACCTGCTTTGCATGGCGACCTTCGTACAGTAACGGAACAACTGCTTTGTCCTTAACGGCACGATCAACGGTATATTCATCAATTATGCCTCCAAACTTGACAGCGGTATTTTTATCCTTTTTAAATAACGGAGTTCCGGTCATGGCAATGAAACAAGCATTTGGAAGGGTCTTCTGCATATTGATATTGAACATGCCATGCTGTGTACGGTGTCCTTCATCCACCAGAACAAAAATATTCGGGTTATCCAGAGGTTTACTGATCTTTCTGACTGCTGCTTCAAACTTATTGATAACAGTAGTGACCACTGCATCGCTCCTGCTCTCCAAAAGATCTACAAGACGTTGCCCGGTCGTCGCATTCTCGACGAACATGCCACATTTGCGAAAAGTTCCGGTAATCTGTTCATCCAGATCCACCCGGTCAGTAACCAGGATGATCTTTGGATTGATGATACTTTTCTCAAGTGCAATTGCCTGTGCCAGCATGACCATGGTCAGCGATTTCCCGCTACCCTGTGTATGCCAAATAACGCCGCCTTTCCTCTTTCCGCCTTCCAGAATCCGGATTTTGTTCATCGACTTTTTAATGACGAAAAACTGCTGGTAGCGGGCAATTTTCTTTTCTCCGTTATCAAAAAGGATATAGCTATATGAAAGGTCTAACAAGCGTTTTGGGTCACATAACCCTAAAAGGTATTCATCCTGAGTTACCGGAAGAATTTTCTCCGATTCCAATGCATCAAAATAGGTGCGGACATACTTAAACCGGTCGGCAAAGAGTTTATTTTTCTGGTCACTGGATAAGTGACGGTTTTTGATTTCCTCTAAAAAAAGCCGGTATTGGTCTTCTTCGGTTTTGTTGTTGAATTTCTCATGCCAGATTGACCAGAACTTTTCCGGTGTACCATTTGTGGCAAAGCTGGCCTCATTGGTGCTTAAACTAAGTAAGCATTGAGAATAGACATACAAATTACGTATGCCGTCTTCCTGCTGATTCCGTAGCTGTTGAGAAATGGCCTGCTGAATAGGTTCTTTCATGTCAGGCCGTTTGCATTCGATGATGCAAAACGGGATTCCATTCACAAAAAGAACAATATCCGGCCGGTAATGTTCCTTGCTGGTACTGCGCATTACGCTGTATTCCTCGGTAACATGGAATACATTGTTGGTGAGAAAAGTTTCGGGATTCCAATCAATGTATTGAAGCGTGAAGCTCTTTTTATCTCCATCAATGCTCTGCTCCAAGGCTTTCCCGAGCGTCAGCAGGTTATACGCCTGTTCACAGGCAGCAATATACCCTTCGTTCATGGGCATATCCTTCAACGCCTGTATGCCATTTTCGATATTGGCATCCGAGAAGATCATCTCTCTGGTCGAACTGACTTTCCTGACGTTGATCTCTTTCAACTGCTTCCGGAGGATATCCTCCAAGATGACATTGGTGGTTTTGTTTCCACGCAGTTGCAAGGCTTCTTCCTGGCTAAGGTAGATGTAGCCCAGCTTTATCAGCATTTGAAGTGCAGGGATTTGGCTGATGTGGTCTTCTTTGAAGGAGGGGGTTTGCATTTTTTTATCCTAAAAGTTGCATGTAAACAAAAAATGAGTATATTTACAACCGCTCATCCTGCCACTTTCGGAGGAAGGAGTTTCGAGGCCCGATACATCCAGATATGTACCGGGTCTTGCGGTTTAATGGATTTCCGGCAATTTCTTCTTGAATTTCTTCTCAATTTGTCTTTTCCCTCCTGATTCATTTAAATGATATGCTGTCAGCAAGTAGTAATCCATTTGACTCCGTTGAGGCTCCAAGATGACAACATATTGTTCATCAATGTGATGCTTTATCCAGTGGAGTCGTTCTGATCTGGCCATTTCAAAGGAACGAGTTCTCAAAGGATTGCCTTTATCATCCATATCTTCACGGGTTATTAAATGATCGAATAGCATATCCATCGGGATCTGACCCTCTTTCTTTATTGGACGAACCTGTTTTGTTCTAAACCGAAATGCATCATTATTTTCAATATCTCTTTTGAATACTCCTGATAATGATGTCCTTCGTTGATGAGTATTCAAATGTGCAAGCTCAAGCTGTTGGGGATAGGTTTTAAGAAGATTTAATGGCATCGTTCAGCTATTTCAGATCAATAAAAAAAAGATTAAATTTATTTATAGCTTTCGGAGTCGAACGAGTTATCGGTATCTTGCAATGCGTTTCGATCCTTTCAATCAATTTAACCTTCGCAAAAACACGGTTCTCACCACGAAGTTTGTAATTTATTGCGCCCATAATTAAATCCGTCAGTTGCATTAATGAACTTTCATGAGATCTGATGAATTGAAAACTCCTGATAGACGCATTCCATGCGAGAATTTCCTGTAGTTTTTTGAGCTTCTTATGGCTACATGTATCTTTTATATCAAAATAGATGTTATAATGGTTTGCCAGGTCAAGTTTGTGATGCAATAGTTGATAATACATCCTGAAGTAGAAATCGTCATAAGTAAATTCAGGTTTCTTTTCATCAATTTGTTTCTTGTCAATGATAACCGCCCTAAACTGCAAGTCACTTGAAAAGAAGTAATCAATCAGTTCAGCATAATAATGGTATTTCGCACCCGATACACATGACCATTTAATCTCCCCCTTCATTTTATATTTAGCCCGGAGCATTTTCAGATGGGCTTTATGTTGTTTTAGTTGATTGAAGGCTGAGCTTATATAAGCAATTAGCATATAAGGCTGACGATCGTTCTGCAGATGAGTACTCTCGTCGCAATAGATATTGAACGTTTTACTTGCCATCCCCTTGCTGATTTTTATAGTGGTATGTTTATCTATTCCTTATTTTCAAAAACAACTTTAGATTCTGTTTTCGTAAATACTGCATCATCATCCATATCATGAAGGCTCAGGTTTTTAACCTTACCTTTAAGAATAAGCACTACCGCTTTTCGGGGATAAAATAATTGATCAATGTAACTTCTGAACGACTTTCCTAACGCCTTGTTAATTTCGATTTGTTTATCATTAAGCGCCATAAATCCATCTCCACTTTCCCTTTGAATTAATTTAAATCCAATATCCAGATCACTTAAAAGTTTTGTTTCTGAAAGATAACTGCCAAACACAACGAGCCTTCCAACAATATATGGTTGCTCTACGTCTCCATTTATCATTTTTGCTCTCTCAATCAGTTCTGATAAAAGTTTTTCTGCCTTTATTCTTGTAATCGGTTTGTCGGCAGTTGCCATCCCAAATCGTCTTCCCATGGCGGTGTCTTGTAACCTAATAACAACTTCTTCTCCAAACGTTTCTTTAGTGATTTGCAAATATTCATCCGCGATCATTTGTTCAAGAACCTTTTTTGTCATTTGATACGATTTATTCAATATTGGAACAACTTTCTTTATGATTTCCCGTTGATTTTCACCCCATAGTTTTTCCCGGATAGCTTGCCGGCAAATTTCCCGTATCTTCAAAACGGGTTGACCATACATCGTTTCTTTAGAATTAATTCTCATAATTATCAAAACAATTAATTAACCTTCTCTTTCCCGTCAGCAATACCTGCATCAACCCCTTTTTCTGCTCCTTCAGATAATCAAGTTTTGTTTTGAGCAGTGCAATTTCATTGTCAGCAGTCTGCAATCGTTGAGCGATAGCGAGTTGCTCATTATAAGCAGGTACTATTATTTGCAATTCAAAAAAATCACCAGGTGTTACATTCAAAAGCCCATGCGCCCTGCCACCTTCATGTGCAATTTTAGTAAGGCCTCTATCCAGTGAATTAGCTTCAAAGAAATATTCAAAGAAGTCTCCCGAATTTCCCCACAGATCTTTTATTTTAAAAGAAATGTATAAGGTAGTGACAACCGCCTTATCAAAGTCTTTTAACCGTTTGGTCGCACCCCATGGATAGCCATTCGAATAGCTTTTATTGTAGCAAAATTCGCCTTTCTCGACAAGAAAATAATTATCAAGGATATCGCTCGCAATAGATTTGTTAAAGAAATCTGTCTGAAGAACAAATCCTTGCTGAACAGAAATAGTGACAACATTGGTATTAACTTCTGCATTTTTTCTTGTCACCCTTTCAAATAAATCTTTCATTCTGACTTTTTTCCACTCACCCTCAAACCCCTTCAGCCTTTTCTTCCCTGTCAACAACTGCTGCATCAGCCATTTCTTTCGGAGTTGTTTTTGTTTGATGAGCGCTTGGGTCTTTGAAATGGCTTCATCCCAGGGGGAGAGGCATTCGGCGATGGCGGTTTGTTCGGGGAAAGGAGGAAATCCAACCCTTAATCGCAATAGCTTTTCAACTGCCAAATCTGGTTGCGCAGATGATTCTGAAAGTCTATTGAGGTTAATGAAATCAAGTTTGTACGCTAAGAAGTCTAACGAATAATTCTCCTTTATCTGAACTGCAATTGCATGTTCAGATAGGTACACTTTGTTGGAAATCTTTTGAATATTGCCACATAGTGCACCTTGCCTGCCTATTAAAATAAAATTTCCATTATGAGTATACGTGTCTGTATAACCTCTTAATCCATTGCCACCGAAAACCGGATAATTTCCAAAATCAGAAATGTTATCAGACGTTATCCCAAACCCACTTTTAAAATGACTACAAACCTCCTCCAATCGTTTTGTTTCCCAATCCTCCGGTATTGGTCCGATAGGTGTTTGTTTGAAACCCTCAGTAAGTAGTCTTTCTTGCGTCATTTAATTAAGATTTAGGGCGGTAACCAATCTTTTTAGCAAATCGTTTACATCTGGTCTTCCGGCTCCCAATTCCCTGAAGATCGCTTCTGACGGCAGATCATCCTCCACCGCTTCGATAAATGTTTGCATGTCAGTCTTTATTAAACCCGGTAATTCAAATAGATTCGCCGGGGAAAGCAGCACAGAAAGCCTGAAACATCATTTTTGTGCTTATCGATCTGTTTCTGACTCACTTCCTCTCCTGCATTCTTACGGGCGGTCATATCCAGGAAGGCCTTGGCCTTAAGACAAATCAAAGCTTCAATGTTGGCAAGATGGACTTCATCCTGTCTGGCAGTATGTTCAAGAGTGAAATTATAGTAATCATCATTGAGCAATATGGCTGATAAACTGGAGAGGTCGCCATCGATTGGAACCGGCGTCAGGTGGGGTGAGCCATGAAGTTCAATGATATCAGGTTTGCGGAAAAAAAGTTCCACCTGTTTAGGAAACCCGGGGGATAAAGGATCTTCGAATCTATAATATTTTCTCTTGTCTGGATCCTTCTCTTTCTTCTGATAATTCCCTTCCCTGATAAAGTTCCAGAATTCAGAGACGAACTCTCTACTTATTGCCTCGACAATCAAGATAAGGTCGATATCCCTGGTCACCCTGGGTATCAATCCGGCTTCTCCGATTATAATGTCGCAGGCAGTGCCACCGATTACGATATAATTTCCGGGATAGTTCCGGAAATACTCCCTGAATTTATTCAGCCCTGCTACCATAGAACACCCTCCATCATTCGTTCAAGTGCGCCCCCAATGCGTTCATCTTTATTGTCACGAAATGCCAAATAGAGAGAAAGACGGTCTACAAATCCCTGGTCTGCCAGTCCGGCCGGATCGTACTTCCACTGTTCTAAGAAATAATTACCATCATATTCACTGAACATTCGAATCTTGCCCTGCTTATGAAGTGCCTGGAAGTCCCTCACCCCAATGGCAAAATAGCTCATTCGTTTATCATTGATGTTGGTATAATGTGCCAGCGCGTTTATATTTGCCCTTATCTGAAGCTTTGCAGGGATCTCATCATTAATATAAATACCTTTCTTCACAGGATTGATGAGGAATGGCGAGGCTTGTCGCCATAATTCCCTCCCGTTCTCATTAAATATCAGGAGTTTCTCTTTGCCACCCTCTGTTGTGCAAAGGCCAAAACTGGTGAGGTTTTCAACAGCCCGGCTAACTGTAAGATAATTATAGGGCACGGCCTCTGTTACTTGCCGGTAAGTGGTGGCATTCAAATTTTGCTTCTGACAATGAAACAATAAAAGGTATTGAGCAGCCGGTGTAAGATGTTCCTTTCGTGCTCTCTCCGGCTTCAGATAATCTTTCAGATCAATCATCAGAGCCGGAAGGAAAACTTGTTTATTTTCCAGGATGAAGTTTACCTTTTTTTGGATCAACCTGTTACGGTTATAGCTTTCTATTCCTTTCAATACAAGAATGACAGGAGCCGCCAGCATATCCCGGAGATTATCCATTTGCTTTTTATACTGGTCTGGCGTCAGAAGTTCACCAGCCTTGTACAGGGCGAAGTAAACATGCTTGTTAAGGAGTTCTCCCTTCCACAACGTGTACAAACTACTTATATAATAGGGTAATTTGTTTATCTGTTCTTCCGGAGTCGCATGAATGCTTACCTGCTCCCCAAAGATCTCGTTAATATAGTTCTTAATTTCATTCATAACTGATCATTAACGTATTATCATAACTATTGCTTATTATCATGATGTAGTATAAACGTGCAAATATAATGATAACATATTAATTAACAATAATAATAGTCACAAGTCAATGGATGCATCACATTTAAATAAGCGATGTTCATTATACTTGACATAGCCTAGTTGATTGGTGATCAACTTCGTCTTTCCCATGCTAAACCCCTGTACAAAAGTGTGATGATGGCCAAACAACCAATATTCCAGAGTGGATGTCTCGATGAAATCATGCAAGTCAACTGCAAATGCTTCATTCAGCAGACTTCCTCTATATTTATCCGGGTAATTCATGAAAGTCGGAACATGATGGGTGACAATGATTGCTTTCTCCTGGTTTACCTCGGTACGTAAAAACTGAAGGCTTTGTTCATACAACTGATTATAAAGAAAGGGTGTAAAGGGATTAGCCTGATGACGGATTACCTGAAAATCAGAAATGCTTTGTTGGATGGACCATTGATGAGTCGGACTGATCTTAGTCCATAGTGTAGAAAAGACAATCTTGATATCAGGATACTTAACGGACAGATTGTTCACAAGAAATACGTTGTTCCTGATCTTCTCATTAAGATGGCCACTTTTATTGGAAATGTCAGAATGATAGTACTCATGGTTCCCTGGCACCCAATAAGTGGTTTCGAAATTATCCGCAACATAATCGAAGAAATCAGCGTGTTTGTCCATTACTGCAAAAGGTACTATATCACCGGCAAGCAAGAGAATCTCACCCTTCGGTTGTAATGGGTTTGATTTCAGGAATTCTTTGTTTTCACGGAATTCCAGGTGAAGGTCCGAGCAATATTGTATTTTCATTCGATGCCTAACTCTTGCAAATATTTATCCATTTCCTTCTGAACCTCCTTTAATTCACCTTCCAGTTTTACAATTTCCTTCTGAACAGCAGCGATATCAACCTCAGGTTCTTCCTCAAACGTGTCAACATACCGCGGTATATTCAGGTTGAAATCATTTTCAGTAATTTCTTCAGGTGTGGACACATAGCTGAATTTCTCTTCTATGATGCCCGGTGTCAGTTCTCCCGCATTGAATTTTCGGTAGGTTTCTACAATATGCGAAATGTCGGTTTCCCTTAGTTTGTTTTGATTTTTTGCTGACTCAAATTGCTGACTGGCATCAATGAAAAGAACATTCCGGTTTTTATCCTTACCCTTATTAAATACAAGAATGGCAGCCGGAATTCCTGTTCCGAAAAACAGGTTTGCCGGGAGTCCGACCACTGCTTCCAGAATGTTTTCTTCAATGGTTTTCTGACGGATTTTCCCCTCACTGCTACCACGGAATAAAACCCCATGGGGAACAACAACACCAACCTTGCCGCTTCCTTCATACACCGTTTCAATCATGTGACTGATGAAAGCCCAATCTCCTTTACTTTTGGGTGGTACTCCACGCCAGAAACGATTGTATTTATCTGCCATTGCTGTATCTTCTGCACCCCATTTATCCAGAGAAAAAGGCGGATTGGCAACCACTGTGTCGAATTTCATCAGTACATCACCCTCTTTAAGTTTGGGATTCCGGATGGTATCGCCCCACCGGATAGTGGCATTATCGAAACCGTGCAAAAACATATTCATGACAGCCAATGCCCAGGTACTGCCATTGGCTTCCTGTCCATATAATGAGAAATCATCTGAACCAACTTCTTTTCCGGCTTTAATAAGTAATGAAGCAGATCCGCAGGTG
Source organism: Bacteroidales bacterium (assembly GCA_023231065.1). Taxonomy (GTDB): domain Bacteria; phylum Bacteroidota; class Bacteroidia; order Bacteroidales; family FEN-979; genus CAIVAT01. Next base: position 1,360 of record JALNWE010000081.1, on the reverse strand, counting down.
GGGTCACAGATCCTTGCTCCGGGTTTTGATTTGGTCAATTTTGCTAAAAGGGTGGATACTTCGCTCGGTGTATAAAACTCACCGGCTTTCTTCCCGGCATCACTTGCAAAGTTGGCAATCAGGAATTCATAGGCATCACCGATGATGTCGTTGTATTCAAGATGCGAGGGTGATAGATCCATTTCGCTGAAATCGATCAGCAGGTTTTTCAGGCGGTTATTTTTGTCTTTTACATCGCCCAGGTTACTGCTGTTAAAGCTGATGTTGCGGAAAATCCCGCTTCCATCCTCTGAGCTTAACTTTTCACGGTTAGCTTCTTCCAGGTCATTCAGTGCGATATCGATGATCTCCCCGATATTGGTGTCGTTTCTATGCTCAAAAAGATAATCAAAGGTGCTGTTTTCCGGCACGATAAATCTTTCCATTTTCATTGCACGGGCTGCACGTTCTTTATCCCCATTGTACTTTTTAAGATGTTTAAGATAGATATCCTTGTTGACATCACTGACATATTTTAAAAACAGCATGGTCAGGATATAATCTTTATACTGGCTCGGGTCGATGACGCCGCGAAACGTATCACAAGCCTTCCAGACGACCTGATTGATCTCTTTTTGTGTAATTTTTCCGTTCATATCATTCAGATATAGCTTTTAACAGTTTCTGTTGCATTATTTGATTTTTTAACAGTTCGATTGTCCGTTTCAGTTGAGTCTCTCTTGTAAGTGTTGCAATGGCATTCAGCAATGCCCTTTGTTTATGAACTGAAGGGATCTGAATCTCAAGATTCCCGATAATATCTTTTGTAATTGATTGAAGCGATGTTCCTTTAGAATATCCTAAGAGAACTCTTTGAGTTTTAGAGTGGTTCAGGCTCCAGGCAACATATTCCGGGAGTGTTACCTTAGGATCAACCAGCCTTAATACAAGGAACATAGATGACGCAACAGCGGGGAATTTTAATGAATAAAATACTGTGGCAGACAAGTCATGACCTTTTGATGCAAGTATAATATCGCCTTCATGTAGGAGATGTTTCTTTGTCTTTTCATTAAGCTGAAGCTCCGGGAATATTATAGGATCAATCTGCTTATCTTGGTTGATGTGTCGCCCCAGGATGTATATAACTTCTCCAATGGCATTTGGTTTAGCATAGATACCGGTTTGAATTCGTGCAATGTCACTTATTCTTTTTTTCATTTATTTCTTACTACAACGACTACCAAGATACAATAAAAAACTAAAAAGTCAAGTAAATCTTTAAGTATAATTCCTACGAAATAACAAATGATCCTTGGATATTTGATTTAAATACCTGTTATACAAATAGATAAATTGTTAATAAAGCCCATGCCCTTGG
>JALNWE010000080.1 GCA_023231065.1 Bacteroidales bacterium | reverse complement strand
GTAAATGTACCGGATCTTTTCACCGTTTCCAAAATCAAGCAATTCGGGTTTGTTGAGGTAGTTGTAAAGAATATCTGTATTTATTCCTTTATCGTATGATTTAACCAGGTTCCCGTTGGCATCATAATAAAAACTTTGTGCGGTTGAGGTATTACCTGGATAATCGATTACATCCGGGACATCTCCCATTGCATCAGTTACATATTTGATCTGGTTCCCACCATCACAATTGTATGTTAATTCATCAATTTTCTGGGCATTGGCCCCATAACGGTTAAGCTGCAGTATGTTGCCGTTTTGATCATATTGCTCTGATTCATTAAATGATACATCAGAGGACCATTGGTTACCGCTTCTCATATAAAAACGAGCAAAAGTCATTCGGTTTATATAGTCATAGTGATATCCATATGCAAAACGCTCATTATTCCTGTTTGTCGCCCATTCCATCATTGAAACATTGCCATTCCACGCTGGTTGATCTATATGTAATCCACAAGAACAAGAATAATAATACAATCGGATCGCAAAAATATCATTATCGGATCCTAAATTATCAGGATCGTTGATCGAAGTCAGCCAGCCTCTGATGTTGTAAAGATAATTGGTTTTTTGCAAAAATGGGGAATGATTGCTACCGGAAACTTCAGAATGGGTTTGTTTTTCTTTCAATTCTCCAAGCTGGTTGTAATGCATAGAGGCCATCATGACTTTTGGCTGGTTTGGCAAACCCTCCATGGTGTGTTCAAGCAGCCTTCCGCGGTGATCGTAAACAAAATTTTCAGTGTATTCAATGGTCCCGGCAAAGGCAGTATGTTTGGTTTTTTGACTTTCAAGCCTCCCGGCGAATGAATATTTGCTGGTTACTACATCTTGCCCATCGGCACACGGATTGTCGGCTACCCTTTGGATAACACGGTATTTGTCATCATAATAATTAACGCCCAACATCCAATCCTTCATGGTCGATTCGTCGCCCATCACCTTCACCTTGCTGCCGGTGAGCAACTTTCTGACATTCGTTAATTTTTCCGATACCGGAACGATGCCGTTTCCGGCATCAAACTGATAATTTGCCGGGGCAAAATTGTAGTTGTCGTAATAGGAAACCGTCAGCACATCATAGGGGTTACTATTGCCAAGTGTGGTGGCAACATTTCGTGTATAACCGTGCCATGTATCATCATAATATCCATTGATGGTTTCGCTCAGGTTGGTAACATTGGCATCATAATGAGCCTGCATCTGTACACGGTTCATGGCAGAGGAATGACGGTAAATCCCGGTCATCACCGGTCGATTAAGGTTATCGTAACAATACAACAGCCATTTCTTCGGATCTTCCATCCGCATTTTACCATCCTGGCTCATTACCAGCCGGTCGCGCTTGTCATACACCATCAGCACGGAATCGGCTCCCGGCAGCTTTTTACACACCAGGCGATGCCGTCTGTCATACGTATAATAATAACAAAGAGCCGGATTATCCACAGGGGTGGATGCTTTGGGTGGCACGACACACCGCAGCAATCCAAAATCATCGTAAATGTAATGGGTTTGATACCAACTAGTTCCATTTTTATTTTCAATCAGTATAACCTGTCCGGTCTTATTTGAATATTCTTTTGTGACGGATCCATTATAATCTTTGTTCTCGTTCTTGGTAACGCTGATAAATAGATTACCCACGCTATAGGTAATCGGGGTAAACAAATTGTTTTCTATTTTCCATCCTGAAACATCCGATTCATTCACCAAATAATCCATCTCCACCACATGTTCCTGATCAGGCGTATTGGGTTTTAATGCCCATTCGGCCCCGGGCGCCGATTGTTTCAGTACCCTGTTGAGCGGTGACGCTTCATAAAAAGGTTGTGAATACCCATAATCCTTATTGACTGGACCAAACATATTTTCGATGAAATTTTTCTGATTTGCCGGATAGCTTGCATCGTACTGGCCATTCTGGCCATTCGCCGATTCATACGGAAGGAAATCAGCTTCAGGCCTGCCTGCAAAGTCGTAAGAATAGGGTTTGATCATATCTTTCTGTCCGGGGCTTGCCATAACCAACACATCCTGCAACTGCCGGCCTATACCATCAAAATAGGAGATATCTGTTGCAACCTGACTGCAATTATAGCTGTTTCCCGGAATAAAACCGGAAATTTGCGGGGTTTTGGTGATAATATAATTCAGGTCCGGCGAAGGTAAAACAACCTGGTTCCCAGGTGTAAGCGGAAGTTCGTAGGCAGTTCCGTTCCCGGTAAAAGCCGGGTCTATATGTGCCTCATACTCCAATCCTGCTTTTGCCTCAAATCCCGGAGTGTGAACAATCTCCAGCTTGGCCACAATGGCCGCATTGCCGATCATCGTATGCGACATTTCGATCGTATTGGGATATTGGGCTTTGGCGGGGATAACCCCTGTCGCCATGAAAATACCGGCAATCAGGGTGCAAAGGAAAAGTTGAATGCCGGATGTTTTTTTCTCGTTCATAACTGGGAGAAGCTGTATCGTGAAACAGGTTGAGTTACTGAAGGGCTATTTTTTTTGTTGCAACCCCGCGTTCAGTTTTGATATACACGGTATATAATCCTTTGGGCAGAATGCCAAAGTTAAACTCCAGGGGGGTATTTTCCACATATCCTGAAGAAGATTGCGCTATTAACTCCTTCCCCATCTGATCGTAGATAGTTAACTCAAGCGACTTAAACGGCATGGTAAAATATACGGTTACCAGATCGCTGGTGGGGTTTGGAAAAACAACACAACTTTCCGAAATCAATGCCGATACATGGTTTGCCATTGTCCTGATCATGGTAATCACAATCTCGTCATTGCCAACACACCCTTTATCATTGGTAACGGTTACTTTCACCCTGTTGGGGCCTTCCTTCAATTCAACTCCTTTAATCAGGCATTCAGACGTTGTCGTACCGTTATTCCAGAGATAACCTGCAAAATTTTTACCTACATGCAGCATGAAACGCGATGTATCGGCAATGGTCGTATCGTTTCCAAGATTTACCAATGGCTGAGGAATATCAATGACTGCGACAGTATCGTAAATGATACAGCCGTTTGCGGCAACCAGCTCTAACGGATAGCTCCCTTCAAGGTCAATATCGAATGTGCGTTCATGACCTTGTCCGTTGGCCCAGTTGTAGGAGACAAACCCTGCTCCGGCATCCAGTTGCAGAAGGTTCCCTTCGCAAAAATCTTCGGGTTTCTTAAAGACAGGGGCCATGGAATGGCAATTTTCCAACCGGCCGATAAAAGCATCCTCTTCACCGGCTGATTGAAGTGTTTTCCCATTCATGTTAAATTTTTCCCTGAAGGAACCGGCAATATAGAGGTAGTCTTTTGAGCCGGGGATCATGCATGTTGGATAATCATCGGATTCACCTCCTGTACTGCGCATCCATCTCAGGTTTCCGGAATAATCCAATGCAACAATAAACACATCGCTGCCGGTGCCAGTAGCTTTCAGACTCTTCTCATCGATATTGATGGAGCCACTGTATGAACCCGAAAGAATGATCTCATTTCCGATGTTGATCATCTTCGAAGCCCGGTCTTTTTTGGCTCCACCGATTTGCTTGTACCATTTAATTTTCAACTCCGGGTCGAGACATAAAAGAAAAATGTCGTCACTTCCCCGCGAAGAGAGGATCTGGTCCCCAATTACCATGTGATTGCTGAAACTTCCTGCAATCATGATGTGATTGTCGATGTTGATTATGGAATGTACCCTGATTTGTTTCCCGGTCGCAAGTTGTTTTGCTGCTTTTTTATCTCCCTCATAACTGTATCTGGCAAGGAACAAACCTCGTTCCTGATGATCCTTCAGATCAAGAACAGTCTTTTTATCAAATTGTATTTTCCGCTGAAAAGTGCCTGCTACGTAACGGTTGCCCAAACTATCGATGGCGATGCCGTTGAGTTTATCTTCTCCTTTTCCCCCGATGACCTGTGTACTCTTGATGTTGCCATTCAAATCAAACCTAAGAAAGGCCCCATCCGACATTCCGCCGGTTACCAGTGTCTTTTCCCCGATCCGGAGCGTGTCGTTGAAATATCCGGTGATCATGATCTCTGCTCCCAGCGTATCCACAATCAATGAGGTAAGATAATCGAGTTTCGAACCAGTAAAGTTTTGGGTCCAGTTTACCGTTCCCTTCGTGCTTAGCGCAGAAATAAAAAAACCGGATCGGCCTGAAGGCATTCCTGCTTTTTTGTTGGAAATTTCATGGCCTCCGGCAATGATCATTTCATTATTGATCCCTCTCCCGATCAAACTGCCAAATCCCGCTCCGCCACTACAGATGTTTTTATTCCATATTATTTGACCATTTGTGTCAAATTTGGCCACATACATCATTCGGGTGGTAATGGTGGCCTCACTTGCCACCCTGGTTTTGACAACGGTATCCGTGAAACTTCCGGTTATATAGATGTTCCCTGATTCGTCGCCACACATGTCATTCACAATGTCCCAGCCCCGTGTTCCTGTACCTGTAAGCCATTCGGAGAAGACTACCTGTGCAACGCACGGAAGATTTAAAAGAAGCGCCAACACAGGAATGGCTCCTATCTGTATCAGGTGTTTTTTATTCATGGTGTGAGGGATTAAACTATCGGGAAACTGATATTACCTTTAATTGTTCCACCTCCTTTTGCAACGCGATAATGTAAATGGTAAGTTCTTCAACTTTTTTGAGCAGGAGGGCGTTCATTTCACCAATGTTGATTCCGTTTTCTGCGACCTCTTTTGCTGAAGGTAATTCAGGTAAATGATTGTTCCTTTGAATAAACCTGTCAACTTCTTTCAATGAGGGTAATTGATAATCCTTGTTAAAAACATAATCGGGCCAGTTATTTCTTAACTTTATTTTCATCTCTTCGCAAACTGCATTTCCGTTAACAGCCAACTTGTATCCCTTGGTATTTGAAGTTCCAATTCCCACATTCCCACTGTTTATGATGAAGACCGAAGTGTCTGTCCACACTCCGTTCCCATTACGGTCATTACATAGTAATACAGATCCGCTGTTTGCGCTATCGGAGATTTGGATTCTTGGTGTTTTAATATCAGATGTACATTCAAGAATATTTTCAACTTTAATACCAGTTGCTTGAATAGTTAACGGTGATACGATACCGCCACCAGGTGTCTGATCCCCATCCAGCAATGAATCTGCCTGTTCAGGTACATAAGTAGTGCTATAATAGTTAATCACAAATGGCTGATCGGAGTTGTTTATCATCATGCCGGTGGCAGCGCTCCCGGTACAGCCAATCACACCGTTGATATCCAATTTGTTCATGGGATTTACAACATCAATTCCAAGATTGTTTTTTAAATAATTTTTGGGTATAATAGTCCCTGTTTGCGATTGGTAAATGCCGTAATAGATCCCGTTTTTGTAACACCAACTTTCAACGGAACCGATAGGACCTGTTGTAACCGCATCAATTTTCAACAAGGTTTGATTGCCTGGATTTGAGTAAATATGCAGCTTAGCAGTAGGGATTTCAAGCCCAATCCCGATTTTTGCAGCGGAACCATCCCCATATTCATAAATATTACTGGTTCCATTATTGTTTTTAACAATCTTTTGTGCTCCAACCTGGTTCGTCAATATAAATAAACAGATGATGAGGAGCAAGTAAATTTTCCCTGGTTTCATTGGTTGACTATTAATTTGAAATGGTTAACTTATCATTCGAGGATTTCTGTTTTGGGTTTATAGTAGCCTAATCCGATTTCGTAGATGATTTCAATGATCTCGTTTTATAATGGTCGAATGTGAATGTTCGCCTATCAGAGGCCAAACATAAAAAAATAAATATACTTTTACGCGGTAAATATTCCTCAAATAATTTTTCCGGTTTTCGGAAATAATTCATGAAAACTGATTCCCGGAAGGATTCACGAAAAAGCTGAAGGAAGCCGGACAAGGGCTAATTATGTCCCGAAAAACAGGATAATTGTCCCTTTCAATTGTCAATTGTCATCGGTCAATTGTCAATCGGATAAAGGTTCCTAATGGTAGTTTTCTTCCTGCCCTGTCGGGAAAATAGAGCTCGCCGGACTCGGGAATGATCCCGGCGCCGAAATGATTCCGGACCAGATTTTCGGAGATCAACGGGGAAAACCCCATAGAATAAAGACTTAGTATAAAAAATGCACCTTCAGGGTTTAACAACTGATGGCACCTACTGATCATTTCATCCACGGCATCCTGAAGGATCCATTTTTCCCCCTCGGGGCCGCGACCATAAGCCGGCGGATCAAGGATGATCCCTTCGTAGCGGTTCCCTCGTTTTACTTCCCGTCTCACAAATTTCAAAGCATCTTCCACCACCCAACGGATACCGTCGAGCCCCGAAATCTCCATCATCTCCCTTGCCCACGATACCACCGGCCTGACCGAATCGACATGTACCACATCGGCCCCGGCCGCTTTGGCGGCCAACGAAGCGCCACCCGTGTAAGCAAAGAGGTTCAACACCTTTGGCGTTTGTTGAAAAGGATTGGCAGAAGGCGGAATAAATGGATCTCCCCTTTTCAGGGGAGGAGCCGGGGATGAGATATTCTGAATGACATCGTAAATAAAATCCCAGTTCTCCGCCTGTTCCGGGAACACACCAATGTGACCGAAAGCAGTCAGCCCCAGCCGGAACTGCAGGGCCATCTTCCGGTAAGAATATCCGATTTTCCATTGATCCGGCATGCTTTTCTTCCGGAGCCATTCCCCTTTTTCAAAACTTTCGGCCTTCGCGGGATCAGCCCCTCTTGCACGTTTGTAACGCGCCTGGAATAAACGGTCCCATTCTGCTTCAGGAAGGGATTTGCCCCACACTGCCTGCGGTTCCGGCCGGGCTAAAATAAACTTCCCGAATCGCTCAAGCTTTTCAAGTCCGCCTGAGTCAATCAGCTCGTAATCAGCCCAGTGCGCCGGTGTAAGAATTTTCATGTTAGCAGATAAATTGATTGATCATGGTACGTGGCGACCAGGATTTGTAAAAGTTAGTCCTTGATTGGCTTCTCATTTTCTTCCGACTGAACGGAATAGGCCTTTTCCCTTTCCTTTGCTTTCTTATCCCATTCGGGTAAAACCATTTTTATCCATACCGCCTTTTCTTCATTTAACCTGGTCATGTCCAGGCCGATGAATTTCTGGGCCAATGCTTTGGTTGCAATATCGGGGTATGGAATTGGTTGATTTTTCCCATGATTGGCCAGGATCCTTGCCAATACGATCCGCGCTTCCTCCGCTTCATTTATCGAATTACCGATCAGGCGAGATACTTCAATGGGGGAATGAAACGACGCGCCATGGCTGGCCGCCGTATAATCCCAGAACCATTGGGCGGCACGGATGTGTTCCAGCGCGGGGCCCATCTCTTTTTCCGTCGCGCCGGCATCCCAGGCAGCTTTTGCCTCCAAATGGGCCTTCACAAGTTCGGTTTCAGCCTTATCGCGGATCTCTTTCACCTTCTCCTGCCTTTCATAAACATTTTCACGCAGTGATTCCTCACTTTCGCGATGACAAACCTGGCAGGTCCCCGAAATATTGTTCAACGGACTGGTGATCTTATGACTGGTAAACTTTTGCCCGCCTTCCTTCACATAAGGCATGTGGCAGTCGGCACAGGCAACACCCCGGTCGGCATGAATACCGGTCAGATACAATTCATAATCGGGATGCTGGGCTTTCAGAATGGGCGTCCTGCTCAACTGATGGGTAAAATCAGCAAACTTCCCTTCTTCATAATATTTTAATGCCGAATCGGCAGTAGTGCCATATTTCCAGGGAAAAGTCAGATAAGGAACATCCGGTGCATCGGGGCGGTGTTTGTTAAAATAATATTCCACATGGCATTGGGCACAAACCAGGGAACGCATTTCCTGGTGCGTGGCTTTCGAAATATCTTTTCCCATCGACTGGAAAGCTTCTACCAGGGCCGGACGGGTAATGCGTAAGTCCATGGTTTTCGGGTCATGGCAATCAGCGCAACCGATGTAGTTGACAACATCGGGACCTTTGGCCGCCCATGTCCCCTTGTAAAATTCCATGGCCCCCGTTTTCTCCATCAACCGGGGAACATCCGGGCCCTTACAGGTCCAGCAGGTAGCCGGCTGAGGCCCGTCGTCTGGCCCTTTGGGCGTTCCGGTACGAAGCGTATGCCGGATGTCGGTGATGGCAAAATAATGTCCCCGGCTGGAATAGTAATCCTTCGAAAAAGCATACCCTGCCCATAGGACGACTAACCTTGGATCTTCCGCGAGCTCATCGATCATGGCGCTGCCGTTGAATTTGCTTCGGAAAGTAGTGTCACTGGTTTGCAGATATGATTGGTATTCCCGCGGGAAATTTTCACCCCACAGGACATTCCGGGGTTCATATTCCGAAAGATCGACTTTGGGCTTATAAACATATTCATTTTCAGCCCGTCGCTCCGTGATGGAAGAAGCCAGAAGCCCCAATAAAAACACGATCGCCATTGTGCCGAAAAACAAGGCCCTGTTGATCCATGGTGCGCGCTTTTTATCTGTTGCCATATCCCATGTTTTTAATACAACTTATAAATTCTCAAAACTTGTTCTAATCATCATCCCTTTCCGTTCTGCTCTCAATTTTAGTCTTCACCAGGGCATTGGGGGTGGAAGAAAGCCCATTGACGCGTCCGTGCGGGGTTTCGCGATGGCAATCAAGACAGGTCCGGTCCTGCAGGTAATTGTGAAATTTGGGTTGGACCGGCATCATGAAAGCCATCCCGGTGGTATGCCCATGACACCGGATACAGTTTTTCTGTACTGCTTTTTTCCCGGCTTCCCGGATAAAAATAACCTGTGGTTCATTGCGTAGCGTATAAATGGCAGCATGCCGAAGGCCGTCCCGTGCCTTGAACAGGTATTTTCTGAATAGGTTGTCCTGCGGCACATGACAATCGTTGCAGTTGGTGATCCGCCGGTGAGCGCTGTGCGCCCAGTTGGCATATTGCGGATTCATTACATGGCAATTGATGCAGGTTTCCGGATTATCGGAAAGATAGGAAGGCGCCTTGGAAATATAAATAGCATAAGCCGCCAACCCGAAAAATATTCCAAGCAAGATGGCAACCGTTGACTTCCATTGATCCGGAGGGACCAACCACCGGATGAACTTTTTCATGAACCGGGATGCTTTAAATAATGCTATAACAAAACTAACAAAATATCGGGAATATTAATTCAGTACCTTTGAATAATGGCCTGAATGTCTGTTTTTTCAGTAAATATTTGATTTCCATGTCAGAAGTCATCAAGGAGAAAACGGTTTTTACGTTGCTTGAGGTTACGGAGAGCATCCGCCATACCCTGAACGAACGTTACCAATCATCGTTTTGGGTCAAAGCCGAAATGAACAAACTGAACTATTATGTTCATTCGGGTCATTGCTACCCCGACCTGTTAGAGAAAAGGGAAGGGAAGATGGTCGCCCAGATCCGGGCCACGCTTTGGAAAGATGATTATATCCGGATCAACGATCATTTTCTGAAAGTATTGAAAGAACCCCTCAGGAATGGCATCAATATTCTGTTCAATGCCAGGATTTCTTTTGATCCTGTACACGGATTGAGTTTGAGGATCCTCGACATCGATCCGTCCTGGTCCTTGGGGGAACTGGAACGCGAAAAGCAGGCCTCGGTTGAAAGGCTCAGGAAAGAAGGCCTTTTTTCAAGGAACAAATCATTATTACTTCCATTATTGCCCCAACGTATTGCAGTGATCTCGGTGGAATCCAGTAAGGGATATGCCGATTTTTTACAGCTGACCGGACAGAATCCATGGGGATATTGCTTTTTCCACATGCTCTTTCCGTCGTTCCTCCAGGGAGAAAAGGTAGCGCCTTCCATCATTCAGCAATTAGAAAGGATCGAAAAAGTAAAAGACCATTTTGATGTCGTGGCCATAATCCGGGGTGGCGGCGGGGATGTGGGATTATCGGGATATAACCAGTATGAACTGGCCAGGGCGATTGCCTGTTTTTCGCTTCCCGTCATCACCGGAATTGGTCATGCAACCAATGAGACCGTAACCGAAATGGTAGCTTTTATGAATTGCATAACGCCAACTGAATTAGGTAATTTCCTGATCCAGCGGTTTCATGATTTCCTGTTACCTGTCAGGGAGGGGCAACGACGGATAAAAGAGAGCGCAATACAACAGCTTGGTTCCATAAAAAAGGAGATGGACCAAACAGCTTCGGGTTTCATGGCGTATGCCAGAGAGTTGATGTCAATAACCAAACACGAACTTTTTTCCCAGGCTGGGAGCATGAAAAGCCATACCGGATTTTATCTCCGGGGCGCGCGGGAAAATCTGTTCTATTTTTCTGGTTTGTTGAAAAAAAGATCAAAGGTCCGGCTTGATCGATCCGGGTTGGGGATCACCGATCTTCTTTCCGGCTTGAAACATCACTTAGCCCGGCTTCTGACCAGCCGGCAGAAAGATATAGAGATGAATGACCGGCATGTTTCGATGCTGGATCCGAAAAATATATTAGCGCGGGGATTTTCCATCACCCTACACCAGGGAAAAGCGGTCCGGAGTATGGCCGATATTCAGCCTGAAGACCTGCTGACCACTGTTCTTTTTGATGGAACAGTTAAGAGTGTCGTTACCGGAGTCAACGCGGAGGGATCTTCTGATCCGGTTTAATTTAGTTTCTTTGTAAAATCAATATCCTGATCATGACCGAAAAATTGACCTATACAGAAGCTTTTGAAGAACTTCAAAATCTTGTAAACGAAATAGAAACCGGTGAAATTTCGGTGGACCAGTTGGCGGAGAAAGTTAAAAGAGCCTCTTTCCTGATTAAACTGTGCAGGCAGAAATTAACTTCCACAGAAGAGGATGTAAACAAGATACTGAAAGAGTTGGAAGGGGAATAAAGAGTTGAAGGATATTTTTAAGCAGGAGAAAAAATCAAAACGGTAAATCGTCCGGTACGGCATCTTCAGGAGGCATGCCTCCATTAAATTCAGGAGCAGAATAATTATCTCCGGAAGGACCGGTGACAGGTTGTTTCTTAACTACCTTCCACGCTTTTACTTCGGTATACCAGCGACCATTGTATTCGCGGCTTTCAAGGTCAAAGGAGAGGTCAATATCCATGCCTTCTGCCAGGTTAAACTGATCGATTTTATCGCCCCACAATGAAAAACAAACTTTACGGGGGATTTTGTCGGTAGTTTCAATCACATACTCCTGTTTCTTCCAGGGGCCATTTTTCCCCTGCCCCTGCTGAAGCGCCAACACCCTGATAATTTTACCGTTGATTTCCATATAATTGACATGTATTTGAGAGGACCCCTACACCACAGATCTGATCTGCAAAAGTAGGGAAGAAGTATTAATTTACTCTTTTTGGCGTAAAAAAAATCAGAGATATTTTTGAAGGGTTTGTCCCTGAAGGAATTTCTTAAATTCAATGGTAAGCTTATTCACCACATTACCCATCAAACATTGGTCAAATCCACAAACCTCATAGGACAACGGACAATCTCCTATGTCAAGGGCCCCTTCAATGGCCTGATAGATATCAAGGAGGCTGATGGATTTCGGATCTTGTTTTAAAGAAAATCCACCAGCGGGCCCTCGTACGGATTTTAACATATCATTTTTAACAAGTCGTTGTAATACTTTGGCAATATGATTTTTAGAAAAACCCGTGATCTCGGCAACCTTCACCGCATTAATGCCCTCTTTCGCGCGTGCAATCAAAACCATACTGTGAATGGCTATCGAGGATGCTTCAGAAAGGGCGAAAATTTTCGACATTAGACTATTCGGTATTTGAATACGCAAATGTATATATTTTTCGTTCTGACAGTACAGAATCAAAAATAAATTATTTTTGATGACAGTTTTTGCCCTGATGATCTTTTTAAGGTACAATTGCCCGGAATAAAATAATTTCATATTGATCATGCTTACCTGTATTGCCAGTCTTCAAAATCACCATGTTAAAAACGTCCTTCTCCTCGAAGAAAAAGCCGGGGCCCGGAAAGACCAGGACCGCATCGTTATCGAAGGGGTAAGGGAAATTTCACTGGCCCTCCAGGCCGGTTTTATAATGGACTGCCTGTTTTTCTGCCACGAAATTCTTGATCCCGGAATATATACT
>JALNWE010000079.1 GCA_023231065.1 Bacteroidales bacterium | reverse complement strand
TTTCGTCAACGAATCCTGTTCCGGCCTCAAGCAGTTCTTTCAGATCGCGGTCCTCTTTCTCCTTTTTCCTGGTCCCTGGAAACACAAACTCTGGTATATCCCGGCATCCATCATCATCATGCATGGCGTTAACATCTTCAGGATCATCATGCTCAGCATCATTATCGTCCACTGGCCACAATACTGGCATTTTTCCCACGACTGGATCCTTCGCCCCTTCTTCTATGTAGTTATTTTTGCAGAATGGGTTATCTGGGCCAACTACTTCCGCAAAAACAAACCACCCATCCGGCAACAGGCAGATAGATGACAATCCACCTCGTTACCCCTGAAACAATTAGGAATGAAGAATGAGGAATATTGAGCCGGCTCCGAAAGATCAATGTCATTGAACCATACAAGGGTTTTAAGTACCGGGGCATCATTGTCTAATATATATTTCCGACGGTAAAACGAAAGCCTGATGATTAAATCCAATGTTGAAAGGCCGACTGCCTGAAATGAGCACATTTAAAATTACGTTTTGGAATTCGGAAAATAAGCGAGAGAAAATTTACACCTTTTTTAGTTAATATGCATTATTCCCTTTCGTTGTAATTTCAACATTTATGGAGCTTGTTAAACTTCACGTGTTGAAATAATTAAATTTCTTACTTTTGCCGTGCATACTGTAAAATAATGATCGATCTTTTTCCATATATAGGTTATGCCATTCCGGTGGCGTTGGGCCTTTCGTTTTTTTTGACCATTTTTTCCATTCCTTACATAGTCCATGTGGCCCGGAAACACAACATCCTGGTCTATCCCAACCATCGCGACATACACAGCGGTGGCATTCCCCGGATGGGGGGTGTGGCTATTTTCCTCTCGATCGTTTTTTCGTTGATCTTTCTTTCCGGGGTCAACACCATCATGTATTTCAGAAGTATTCTTACAGGCATTTTCATCCTCTTCTTTTTCGGACTTTATGACGACCTGATGGATCTTAAGCCCTGGAAAAAGATCGTCGGGGAAATTGTTGCCTCCCTGCTGGTAATTATAGGCGCCCAGATGCGCTTTACCAACATCTACGGTTTCCTTGGAATCCACGAACTCGGATTGGTCCCAAGTATCCTGCTGACCATTTTGGTTTTTGTAGCCATCATAAACGCGTTTAACCTCATTGATGGCATCGATGGACTTGCTGCCGGACTTGCGATTGAGGCAGCCATAGTTTACGGGTTCTTCTTTTTCATAGATGGCGCTGTCCGTTTTGCCACCCTTGCAGCCATCCTGACCGGTTCTTTAGCGGCTTTCTTTTACTTTAATGTATGGTCGAAAAAATATAAAATATTCATGGGCGATTCGGGTTCGCTTGTGGTAGGCCTCCTGATCGGACTGATGACCTGGCGCTTCAATGAATTGATGCTTGAACCCGGGATCCCTGTCAAATTGAACGCCGCTCCGGCAATTGCCATGGGGATCATTACAGTCCCACTTTATGATACCTTGCGGGTGATGCTGGTCAGGATCATCAGGAAGAAGCCTTTCTTCTTACCCGACCAGATGCACATCCATCATATCCTGCTGTTCACCGGGTTTTCCCAAACCAAAGTACGGAACATCCTTCTTATCTTTAACTTTATAATGATCCTGTTAAGCTTATTATTACAATATTATATCCATTCCGTCATCCTGATCATCCTGATCCTGCTCCTAATTTGCATTGCATTAACCTATCCGGCCTTAAAAATGAGGGGCAGGAAAATTGTTAATTGATAAAGATTTCAGTTGATGGCGTTGTATAAGCGAGCCTGGCAATTGTCAATGGCCGCCTGTCATTTCCCCCTCTTTTATTCTCCTTCTCTTCGCATTGAATGCCATGGTCGGCAGCGCAAAAACAACAATGCCTGTTATCAACAACACGCATAAAAGGAGGGTCGTACCTAAATATTGAGAAAAGAACGAAAGGAGAATAAAACCCACATTCAACAGCGCCAGAAGAAGGCTCGTCTGTCCATGGCTCAATCCAAGCGCTAAAAATTTGTGGTGCATGTGGTTTCTGTCAGCGCAAAACGGGCTTTTTTGTTTTAACAAACGCAGCAGCATCACCCTTAGGGTATCAAATACAGGGACAAACGCGATACCAATGCTTATGGCCGGGGCCGATATAAGATCATAGGGCGCCGTGGCGCCGATGTTGAGCTGATTGAACTGGATGATCAGGAAGGCGATCACGAAACCGAGGGGCATGGATCCGGTATCGCCCATGAAAATTTTTCGTTTATTATTCCGGAGGTTAAATGGAATAAAAGCTATCAAAGAGGCTGTAAGGATCACAGATACCATCATCAGGCCCTGGTAGCCGTTGATACCAAACCAGATGGCTAAAGCAGTGAGGCCAGTACTTCCAAGTCCCGCTGCCAGGGCATCAACTCCGTCAATCAAATTATAGCAGTTGGTCAGTCCCACGATGGTGATCAGGGTGATCACAACGCTCAGGCCATAGCCGATTTCGCCGACTCCCAGAAAGCCATGAAGATCGGTAAAACGCACATCCCCTACGAAAATCAGGATCCCCGCGGCCAGCGCTTGCCCGGCTATCTTTTTCCAGGCAGGCACACCAAACATATCATCTTTCATCCCCATCATCAGGATGATCAATGTTCCTGCCAACAATTCCTTCAAAGAAGAAAGCTCCTGTTGGTCAACCAATAAAAGGGAAGCGATAAAAAATCCGGCGAAAACAGATAGCCCACCCATCAGGGGCACTTTTCCATGGTGGGACGTCCTTCCATTTTCATGTGCTGTAATATCCTTGATGAGCGTAATCCGGAATATTATGGGTGTCAGATATACAGTTATCAGATAAGGTATTATAAAGGACAAAATAATCAGTTTCAAGATTTCAGGAAATTTTAAATCCATGGCAATCAATACTGGAATTATTTCAAAAAGCAAAATTATCTAAAAACAATCATTAAACAACAATTACCCTAAGTTTTTCCATATATTTTTTTCAAAACCCCCACATTTGTAAGCGTTATGTCATAACGAAAAACGAGGTTAAACATCAATTTTCAAGAAGTTATAAAAAAATATTCAGCGTGAAGCGTAAAGGGTGAAATGTTGAGTGGTCACATTATCCACTTTTCACTATTCGTTATTCACTGTTCACTTTTCACTGTTCACTGTTCACTTTTCACTGTTCACTGTTCACTGTTCACTGTTCACTGTTCACTGTTCACTTTTTAAAATCCATAGCTCAGGCCGACTGTAAATGTATCCGTTTTTCCATGCATGAATGCCGGGCTATAACGGACGTCGCCGGAATGGTTTGCGTGGGCATATTCCAGGAAAAGGTAACCGTTGCTGATGTATTCATATCGCGCTGAAAAGGCTAATTCCTGGTTTTCCCACACCTTTTCGCCCATAAAGGGGACACCATCCACCGGGTAGCCATTATTGTGTTCATAAGGCAAATCGGCGCCATGCTGCGCTAAATTGCCGGAGAGTCTCAGCGTCACGCCACGGATGGGTTTATACGTCAAGGCCACATAGATCTCCATGGAGTTGTCGCGAAGGTAGTCCCCCATGGTATAACCGTTGGAGGCGAAGGTGATGGTTTCGATATAATGTTTATAGGTCATGGGGTTGGTCTTGGTCCATTCGGCCATAAGCGAAAGGTTCCTGACCGGCCAATCGCTCAGGGTAAAACCCGCTTTCCAACTGGTGAAATTCTGAAGTTTCGGATCTTTTATACGCGATGCTTTAAGTTCATCTATAAATAAGGTGACATAGAGATGAAGATGTTTAATATTCCTTGAGCTGACATCGAAAAAAAGCTGGGAATTTGAACTGGCATCATCCCGGTAATTTGTCCGGGTCGCGTCCACCGCGTTGAAAAACATGAAAGGGACCAGGTAGAGTGGGTGGACGTTGATATCGCTGTAGATGATGGAATTCCCGAAAGAAAGGTTAAGCCGTTTCCATGGAGTGAAGGTGAACATATTGGCAGCGATGTATTTCTGCCTGTACACTATCCGGTACACCCCGGTAGAAGTAGTATAGCTCCGGGAGCTATCAACCACATCCGAGTTCAGCCAACCATGGATATAGTAAAAGTCGAACCATTTTGCCGGGTTCAGGTGAAGCTGGACATAGGGAAAAGGAGGCGCCTTATCTGAAATGATATTGGCCCCGTGGATGTTGTTTCCCCAGCTCATCCGGTCATTTACCAGGGAAAAAGAGCCCCAGTTCCAGGAGACCGAAATCCCCCCTTTCATCTCAAAATAATCCACCCCGCCATTCGGGTTCCCCTTATACACATGGCCTTCGCGCAAGGTCAGGTATTCCGGTTTATCCAACGGAGTACTTTCATTGTTATCGCGCAAGTTGGCATAAAACCCGAAATTCTTACCAATGTACCCATACATACTGCCACCCCACCACCGGTGATATTCGGCGGCATTCTGGTTGCTCATCCATTCAAATCCCAATATCGGCCTCACCGACAGGGTAAAGAGCCGGTCCTGGTACTGAAATGCCAGCGGGTTCAGGGATACTGCCATATCAGGGTTCTTTTTGAAAAGGAAGTTCAGCTTCCAGTCGTAATTCAACGTGGAATCCGGGACTGGATGCCGTACTGCCCCTTCTCCTTGAGGAGAAGGGGCAGGGGATGAGGTGTACGCCGGGTCCCGCATCAGGATCCTGTATTCCGGAATATACTCCTGCAAATAAAAATGCAATTCCTTTTTAATTCTTTTATCCTTGGTCCCCTTATTCTTTATTTTTAATTCATGGCCCATCCCTGATCCCTCATTCCTGATTGAATTTTCTGCTTCTTTTAACTTCTTCGCTATATAAATCCGTGAGTATGGTTTCACAACAGAGTTCAGCTCAATAATCTTGTTGTTGGCCAGTTCATCCAGAAACTCATAAATACCCGTATTATTAATATCTTCATACACGACCTGGGAATAGGCCGCTCCAATGGATAAAAGGGAAATTATCAGGAGGTATAGTTTTTTCATGATCCAGGGTTAATATTGATCAAAAATATAAAATTCCGGGAATTATCTTTGCTTATTTTCGCCGCTAAGGCGCTAAGCCTGTTCCAAAAACATTCCAGGTTTGAATTCAATGGACAAGCCGACTCCGAAAAATACGATCAATTGGATTCTGAGCGAAGTCGAAGAATGCAATTACCTGTTAATGAAGACACTTCGGCTTCGTTCAGTGTCCAGTTTTCTTTGAAAATGCCTTTTCGGAGTGGACTCATTATTTAAAATTTTGCGCCTTAGCGACTTGACGGTGAAAAGTGGTTTTCGGAGTGGACTCATGGATTGGGTAATTATCATGATTCTCCCACTATCCCATTTAATCACTTCTTTGCGTTAAACAACCCCGCGAACAAACCTAAAAATTGTTCCACCACTTGTTGGCTTTCAACCGGGATCTTCACATAGGTGCGACCATCGGAAGGATCTTTAGTTACCAGGGTTTCGGTAAGCTGTTTCAGGGATTCCGGTTTGGATAATGTAGTAGCCAGACTGGTAAGAAAGTCCATCCCCTTTGTAATTAATTCGCGATGAGCGGCAGGTTGTGATAGCCCTTCCTGTGTTTCTGCCCCTTTTTCCTCCCGTATTTCCTCCCGTATTTCCTCCTGGGCAACCGTCACCGGGCGGTCATGATGTTCGTCGCGTTGAACAAGATCCCCCACGGTGGCCATAAATTTCTTAAACCTGCTTTCGCCCATGAAAATCGCATCTTCACCCCCGTCAAGGATCCCGGCGGCCATGGATGATTTGAATTTGAGCAAATCAAGCATACGGTGTTCAATGGTCCCGGCTGATACCATGTTGATCACGGTCACGCTGTGTTTCTGGCCAAGGCGGTGAACGCGGCCTATCCGTTGTTCCAGGATCGCGGGATTCCAGGGAATATCTAAATTTACGATGACCGATCCGGCCTGGAGGTTAAGTCCCACACCTCCCGCGTCGGTGGATAAAAAAACGCGGCTGTTTGCCTTCATGGTAAAATTCTCAAATAATTTCCCTCTCTCGCTTCCCGGTATCCCACCATGAAGGTATTCGAAACCAATGCCACGGGCTTCAAGTTCCCGTGCAACCAACCTGGTCATCCGTTCCCATTGGCTGAAGATGACAAGTTTTTCTTCCCCTTCGTTCATGATTTCTTCAATAATGTTCAGGACTTCCTCGATCTTGGTATCGTTCCTGCTTTGTTGGTCGATAAGGTAAGTGCTGTTGCAAACCATGCGCATCTGGTTCAAAAGGATCAGCAAACGTTGGCGGTCCTGTTCACTGAGGTGGCCCAGAGCCCGCCATTTGGCAACGATTCTTGCCGCACCGTTGGCAAATTCATCATGCAGCCGACTTTGTTCCGGGGTCACATCCATCAGCAGGACTTTATCCATACGCTCGGGAAGCTGATCCAGTACTTCCTTTTTCTTTCGCCGAATCATAATACCCGAAAGAGCCTCTCCGATTTTATTCAAACCCTTGTACCCGATTATTTTCCCCTTGTCGTCGGTAACCTGATGCTCTGCTAAAAAACGGTAAAAGGGGCCTAACATGAAAGGATCTACAAATTGTATGATGGAGTATAACTCCTCAAGTTTATTTTCCAATGGGGTCCCTGTGAGGACAATAGCGTAAGGAGAATCAATTTTTTTAACGCTTTGCGCCATTTTCGTATGGAAGTTCTTGATTCGTTGTGCCTCGTCTAAAATGATCAGGTCAGGCCTGAGTTCGCTGATCTCTTTCAGGTCGTTTACCAGGGCGTGGTACGAAACAATTTTATATAGCTCGCCCCCTTTGTACTGTTGTATGCGGACAAGGGGGCCCCCTTCTACAATCGTTACCTTGCTGTCGGTAAACTTTTCAATCTCGGTTTTCCATTGGTATTTGAGCGACGTGGGACAAACTACCAAAATGTTGTTAATATTCAGTTCCTTAACCATCACTTCCGCCGTGGCAATAGCCTGAATGGTCTTTCCCAGCCCCATATCATCGGCAATGAGGGTACGTCCGCCTGTTACCGCGAAACACACTCCCTGCTTCTGGTAATTGAAGAGTTTGGTTTTTAAAATACCGTCGAACTTGCCGTTATCAAGATATGGAAGGTACTTTTTGTTTATGATATTGAGGCGTTTCTGGAAGTCGCGTATCTGCAATACATATTCCAGGGCATCGGGATAGCAGCGGAAAGATGAATCAATTGAAGTCGCTTTCTTAAGGAATTGTTCAAAGGTCGGGATAGCGCTGGCCTTCAATTCCATTTTTGAATTGAAATATTCCATTGCCAGATTGCCGAAAGCCCTTTTACTGGTCTCGCCAATTCTGATTTTCACCTTGCGATCATCCTGGTAATTCAAGTAAACCGAAGTATAATCGGGTTGATGGTTGAGCTGATACAGTTTTTTCAGTTTCGGTTTGCTTTCGATCATCCGGATCACCGCCTGGATATGCTTGCAGGTTCCGAGCCGGTTCGTCTTAAAATCCAAACAGGAGCAGAAATTCATCGAGTACAGGTTGTCCCGGAGCGACACCTTATATGAATTCCTGTTTTCTGAATTGGTCACCTTATAATCGCTGAACACTGGTTCACGGCCCAATTTTTCGATCCCGAAAGAATGCGTTTCAACGAATTGTTTTCGAAGCGCCACCTGCCACTCCTCCAGGCTAAGTTCCGGTGGTTTATGGTGATAGGGCACCGACGGTTTTGCTTTTTGGACCGGAGCAGCGCCTTTTTTAACAGGTACCGCTACTTGTTTTTTACGGATTATTGGCTTTATAACCTTGATCTTCGCCATGGATTTAAATTTTCGTGCAAAATAGAAAATTTTCCTGATTTATTGGCGGTTTTGTGTCTTCAGCTTTTCGTCACTTCCAACCCTTTGTGCGATAGCTCCCAATCAACAAATCTTGCCCTTGGGTTAAGGGGATGGCCCAGCAATGTCGACCTGATATGTTGTGCCGCCACTAAATCCCTGGCAAAGATCATCAGGTATCCCCCGCCGCCGGCGCCAAGCAACTTACACGAAACCATATCATCCCTGATAAGGTTTAACAGCGCTGAAATTTCAGGAGTGTTAGTGCCGGAATCAAGCCGCTGGTTTAATTCCCAGGAGTATCGAATGGCTTCGGATAATCCGGCCCGGTCATGATGCTGGATAGATTCATAGGTATCAAGGGCATGTTGTTTCATTTCCGATAAAATTCCAAGATGCCTGGCCGAATTCAGGAACATCCCCTTTACAATATCACTGAGTATTTGTCTTGCAACCCGCGTTATGCCTGTATAATAGAGTAAGATCAGGGAGTTTGTCCCGGGCATGGTAAAGAGGTGTTCGGGGGCCCATCGAACAGCCGGGACCTGCCTTAACCCGTGGGCGCTTTTGATCAGTTTAACGCCTTCGAAAATCCCGCCGAATTGATCCTGCCAGCCGCCGCCGGTAGTAAGCAATTGCTCAATTAAAAGGGTCCGGAAAGCAATTTCATACCGATCCCAGCCCAGCGAACAAAATTCCGATAAGGATCCCAGTACCGTAGCTGCCAGGATTGAACTGGTCCCGAGCCCGCTGCCTTTGGGCACCGCCACCATCAGCGATATATCTATTCCTCCCCCAAACTCCTGGAGTTGCGTTCGCAGGCTTTTATACGCGTTCCCTGAATAATCCCGGTGAAACCCGGCTAACATAAGGGCTGCTTTAGGAATGGCGAAGGCCGATCCCACCCTTGTGACATCCGAGATGTCCTCGTATGACTGTATCACTTCGTCGAGCCCCAGATCGATGGAATGGATCCTGATCGCGGGTCTTTCATTCGGACATATATAAACCTGGATGGGCGGTTGCCCGTTCAGCTCCACGGCCATATTCACCACCTGGCCACCATACAGGATACAATATGGTGGAGTATCCGTCCACCCACCCGCCAGGTCAAACCTTACCGGGCTGCGTCCCCATACAATCTGGTCGCGCTGAACATTCATGACAGGATTGAGCTTTTTATCCCGGACGCAATCCAGCATTCCCTCCTTTAACAACCTGAAGGCCTGTTTACTTAGTGCTTCGGATTTTTCCTTTGACTTTTTTTCATAATAAACCGAACGGAACATCAGGTCGTGGATGCGCATCATGACCGGCTCTTCTGTCGCGGGCAAAGGAGGCAACGACAAATCAGCTTTCAGGAACGTTGCCGCAGTCTCCTTAAGGTCAAGCTGGTAAAAAACACTCTGGCGGTAGTTCCTGGCCAGGGCAGTGAGCGACTCTTCCATGTTTATCCGCTGTTGCCCTTTTAAACGCGAATGGTTTGCCTCCCTGATAATCTCTCCGGACGACAACCGCTTACATTTTAACCATTCTGCTTTATACCGTTGATGGACTGTCCCGGGGCCTTCAGGAACAGAAATCAACCACTGGATGAACGGCCCAGAAATCGCTGCCCTGTCCATCACGGGAAAAAGCAGACAATCATAGATATCTCCGGTCAATATCGGTTTTATCTCCTTTTCAGAAAAATCCCGGTCGGTGAACCACTTTGTCAGCGCGTGATTTTGCCATTGGGTCGCGGGGTTCGAAGCCTTCCCCCGGAACATATCGTAGTAACCATAAGGGCGGATACAATATTGATGACGACCGACAGGAATAAAATCGAGGCAGGTCCCGGCCGGGATGTCGATAGTCCAGTTGTTAACCGGGATCCCGGTAATGATATGATGATCGTGAAGTTTCCAGCCGGCAGGGATGGTTGCGTTTTCAATCCATAAGAAGGAGTGTTCCGGTTGGAAAGAAATTTTTGTCACCGAGTTCTGCACAAAGATCTCGGCTCCCGGTTTAATCTTTTTATGCCAGATCTCCCGCTGATCGACGATCCGGTTATGTAGGATACCGGTGGAGCCGAGCAGGTCGGCATTGCTCCCGAAATGATAAAATTCAGCCTGGTCAAGCGGAAGGATCCGTACGGTGAGCGGTTGCTTTTCTTTATTCAGGGTTCCCAAAGTATGTCCGAAATCGGAGTAAAGGTCATAATATTCAGGGCCGCCTTTCCTGAATATTTTTTTCTTAGCATCCCACCCCGAAGCCTTAAAGAGATGTTCTACCGCCCGGTCGGAGAGGAGCCATATTCCTGCATCGAGGAGATAAAGAAATTCACCGGTCAGCCCTTGTAACGTCTCCACCGAAGGCTTCTGCAGCATCCGGTACAGTTCACCGGGGTCGTGCCGCGGACAAACAAACACCCCATGGCGGGATGCGATTTCCGGTCTTGTCCACACACCCACACACACCACGTCGGCCTGCGGTATCTTTTCCGTGAAAATATCCATCCACACCAATGCATCCCCGCTTGCCACCAGGGTATTCAACCCCTCCGGCGCCCGCTCCAATATTTTCTCCATCAATGGCCTCTGCACATCAAACAAGGTTTGATTGATCCGCTGTCCCCTCCCCCATTTGAATACCGGGAAAGGGACCAAACTCTTTCCCATCGGAGCATACGCTGGCAGCCGCCGGCTTTCCCCATCAGAATGAATAACGATTTTTTTTGTTTCGCCATTTTGCAATTTCGCAACTTCGCTATTTAAATTGTGTCTCCACAGGACATTCACTGTTCCTCCTCCGGAACCCAATTTCTGTCCTTCGGGGTCGGAAAAAATATCCGCGATCCCCGTGAATTCGTTTTTATGCTTTTTAACATACGCGGCAGCATGAGGGGGCAATGTGAGAAGGATGTCCATAAGGGATCTTTTTTATTCAAAATTAACCTATTTTCTTTTTTCTTTCCTTTGCATCAAAAAACATCTCATTAAATATCCATAAGAACAACGATCATGCAAACCGTGAATGTCAATTATGGATATTCCATCTGACCATTAAAATCAAAATTATTAACAGATGAAACCCACACAACGTTTTTGCCTGACCCTTGATCTGAAAGAAGATCCGGGCCTTATCAGGGAATATCTGGGCTGAGATCCCTGAGGGGATTAAAGAAGTTGGAATTCAACAGATGGAGATCCACCAACTTGGATCCCGGTTGTTTATGATCATTGAAGCCGGTCCCGACTTTGACTTTGAACGGGACATGAAACGGCTTTCGGCCTTACCACGGCAGCAGGAATGGGAGACTTTTGTATCGAAATTTCAGGGATCCGGACCTGGCGAAACCTCCACCGATAAATGGAAGATGATGGAAAAGGTTTTTGACCTGGGCGCGTTGAATGAATAATCATTGCTTATAGCCCTTCACGCCATAATACAACACCGCAAGAAAACAAAACAACGGAACCGCGAAGCCCCACTGCATGGCCGAGTGATCGGCGATATACCCCATCAGGATAGGACAAACCGCCCCACCCACGATGGCCATCACCAGGAAGGAGGAAGCTTTTTTGGTGAGTGGTCCCAGTCCTTTCAGGCCAAGGACAAAGATGGTCGGGAACATGATCGACATGAAAAAGTAGGTGATAAAGAGAGCCGATACCGAAAGCCATCCAAGGCCGGCAAGAACCAGCGCCATCAGAAGCGTACAGGCAGTGGCATAAATGGAGAGCAGCCGGTTGGGGGCAAATGAACGCATCAGGTAACTTCCCGAAAGCCTTCCCACAAAAAAAAGCCCCATCCCGCCAAAAGAGAGAACGAGGGCAGCCTGGGCGTTGGTGATCCCTGAAATTGCTTCGGTGGTATAGTTGATAAAAAAGCTGTTTATCCCTGTCTGGGCCGCGACATAAAAAAACTGGGCAATCACGGCAAGGATAAAATGACGGTGTTTCAGCAATTCTTTATAGGTAGCAGACACTTCACCGGAAGATGAGGTTTCATGGATCTCAGGAAGCGGGATCCTGTAAAACATCAGCGCTACCAGCAACACCACTGCCCCCACACCCAGGTATGGCCAGGCGATGGATGAGAATGCCGTTTCTCCTGAATCTTTCAACCCGAAAATAGTCAGTCCACCCACCAGCGGACCGAAAATCCAGCCTAATCCATTGAATGATTGGGAGAGATTGAGTCTCCGGCCAGCGCTTTCGCCGGGACCAAACACCGAGATATACGGGTTGGCCGCTGTTTCCAGAAAAGCCAATCCGAAGGCGATGATAACCAGGGCCAGCAGGAAAGGCCAGAACAGCTGAACCGCCGTGGCCGGGTAAAAAAGAAAAGAGCCCAGGGCATAAAGAAGCAATCCAAGGATTATTCCCCGTTTATACCCAAAACGGTTCATAAAATATCCGGCAGGAAG
>JALNWE010000078.1 GCA_023231065.1 Bacteroidales bacterium | reverse complement strand
TATTGGTTCCGTGAAGTTATTAAACCCGCTGGGGGTTGTTGTCCATTCCGAAAAGGTGAGCGGCAGCAAAACGGTCCGGCTGAACACAGAAACCCTGGGGGCGGGCAGTTACATCCTGCAGGTAACGGCAAATGACGGGAACATCATAAACAGGAAAGTTGTAATTACAAAATAGATTTCCCGCAACTTGCCATTAGGATCTTCAGAATATTAAAATTATTTTTATATTTGCGGCAGATTTTTCACAACATGAATTTTTGCATCTTACATCATCATCATCATTCTGCACACCAGGCGTGGTGATGATTTGATTGTGTATACAATTTTATTAACCCCGTCTGAGTAAACCAGACGGGGTTTTTTTTCGATTGGTTTACTCGCAATTTAACTGCACAGATCAATGAGTAAACTAAAAATTGCAATCCAAAAATCAGGAAGATTGACCAATGAATCCCATCTTCTTTTAAAAGAATGTGGAATATCTATCGATAACGGAGGTGAAAGATTAAAGGCATCAGTCCGGAATTTTCCTGCAGAAATACTATACCTGCGTAACAGCGATATTCCACAGTATGTGGAAGACGGTGTGGCTGATATTGCTATTCTCGGAGAAAACCTCGTTATTGAAAAACGAAAAAATATTCAGATCATCGAATACCTGGGTTTCTCCAGATGCAGACTTTCCATTGCCATACCAAAAAACACAGCGTATCCGGGACCAGAATATTTCATCGGGAAACGCCTTGCTACATCATATCCCAATTCTTTAAATGATTATCTGGAAAGTCATCACATTCGGGCCGAAGTACATGAGATATCGGGATCGGTCGAGATAGCTCCCAATATTGGCTTAGCTGATGCAATCTGCGACTTGGTCAGCAGTGGAAGTACACTTTTTTCGAATGGTTTGAAAGAAGTGGAAGTTGTACTGAAAAGTCAGGCTTGTCTGGTGGCCGGGAAGAACTTATCATCCAATACCCGGGAAATTCTCAACAAGCTTTTATTCCGTATCCGGGCTGTTATGGCTTCACGAAACAACAAATATATTTTACTTAATTCCCCAAATACAGCTATTCCGGAAATATCTAAAATACTTCCCGGAATGAAGAGTCCAACCATCATGCCTTTGGCTGAAGAAGGGTGGTGTTCGATGCACTCCGTGATCAGTGAAACAGATTTTTGGAATGTTATCGGGCAGCTTAAAGCTGCCGGTGCGCAGGGAATACTGGTGCTCCCGATAGAAAAAATGGTCATTTAAAAATCAAACTGTATGAAAATGGTTTATAATCCAGATATGCAGACCTGGAATGAGATGTTAATCAGGCCTAAATTTGATTTGGCATTGATGGAAGACCTCGTGAACAGAATCTTTACCGAAGTGAAAACAACTGGGGATTCTGTGGTAAAAAAATACACTGGTTATTTTGACCATGCAGTGGTGGACATACTGAAGGTGCCTAATGAAGAAATTGACAGGGCCGAAAACAGGGTAAGTGAAAAATTAAGAATAGCTATCCGAACAGCCGCCAGAAATATCCGCAAGTTTCATACAGCGCAGCAAGTAACTTTCTCTAAAATTGAAATAGCGCCTGGGGTGATGTGTTGGCAAAGTCCGGCGCCGATAGAGAAAGTGGGTCTATACATACCCGGTGGGACAGCTCCCCTATTCTCTACCGCTTTAATGCTCGCCATTCCTGCACAGATTGCCGGCTGTCGTGAAGTCGTGTTGTGCACACCCCCGGCTCCCGATGGAAGTATAAATCCGGTTATCCTTTATACGGCAAAAATCGCCGGAGTGACACAAGTGTTCAGGGTTGGAGGTATTCAGGCAATCGCAGCAATGACTTTTGGCACAGAAACAATTCCTGCCGTTTATAAGATTTTCGGTCCGGGGAACCAGTATGTGACGGCTGCCAAAATGGAGGCATCCAGGCATGGTGTTGCGATTGATTTACCAGCCGGTCCCTCAGAAGTGATGGTTGTGGCCGACGAAACAGCCAATCCGGTCTTTATTGCTGCCGATCTGCTTTCGCAGGCCGAACATGGCAAAGACAGTCAGGTGATGCTTGTAACCTGGGATAAAGCAATTATTGCGCAAGTAGAAAGGGAGATAGAATTGCAGATTAAAACGCTTCAACGGAAAGAGATTATTCGTTCTGCATTGGAAAATTCATCGCTGGTATTCGTGAATAATAAAGAAGAAGCCGTACACTGTATCAATAGCTATGCTCCTGAACATCTTATCCTGTCTGTTGCGGATGAAGCATATTTCAGTAAACGGATAATCAACGCAGGATCTGTTTTTATCGGGAACTATACACCCGAAAGCGCCGGTGATTATGCTTCAGGGACCAACCATACCCTACCTACTGCGGGTTTTGCCCGTATATATGGCGGGGTATCACTCGATTCATTCTTAAAGAAGATATCTTACCAGAAAATCAGTCGCGAAGGATTAGAAAAACTTGCCCCGGTAATCACTATTATGGCTGCCGAAGAAAAATTGGAAGCGCATAAAAATGCAGTTGAGATAAGGATTAATAATCAATGAGAAATTGCACAATATGTTTGTTTTAGAAGACCAGATAAGAAAAAATATCAATGCGCTGAAACCGTATGCTTCGGCGCGGGATGAATATAGTGGTGAAGCTGATGTTTTCCTGGACGCCAACGAAAACCCTTTTCCAAATGGCATGAACCGTTATCCCGATCCGCATCAGCGTTCCCTGAGAAGGGTTATTGCGGATTTGAAAGGGACCAAACCGGAACAGATTTTTACAGGGAATGGATCGGATGAGGTGATCGACCTTCTGATACGTGTTTTTTGTAATCCCGGGAAGGACAATATGATCATCTTACCGCCAACTTATGGTATGTATGCCGTAAGCGCTGCAGTAAATGAAGTGGAAGTACGGGAAGCGCAGCTTACACCTTCGTTTCAGCCGGATGTTGAAGCGACACTGGCCACCTCCGATGAAAACTCCAGGCTCTTGTTCATCTGTTCACCTAATAATCCGTCGGGCAACCTGATGGATCGTTCTGCTGTGATCAGGCTCATTGAAGGCTTTGGTGGGATTGTTGTTGTGGATGAGGCATACATTGATTTCTGTCCCGGCGCGAGCACCATTAACCTGTTAGCAGACTATCCCAACCTCTTTATAATTCAAACCCTGTCGAAAGCATGGGGTATGGCTGGTGTACGTTTGGGCATTGGAATCGGGGATCCTAAGTTGATCCGTATCCTGGATAATATCAAACCACCATACAACATCAGCTTACTTAATGCAAATGTGGCCATTAAAAGATTGAATAATCCCGGAAAAATGCATGATCAGGTGCAATTGTTGCTCAATGAGCGCGGATATCTTGAATGTGAATTGAGGAAGTTAAAACTAACCCGGGTGGTTTATCATTCGGACACAAATTTTCTGCTGGTTAAGATGAATAAGGCGAATGAAATTTTTCGTTTCCTGACCGGTCAGAAAATCGTTGTACGCAACCGGTCCAATGCGATACTTTGTGAGAATTGTTTACGGATCACGGTGGGTACCCCGGATGAGAATAGAAAACTGATTTCGGCGTTGAGGCCGATAGATAATATTGATGAATAACCCGAGAATATGAACATGTTGAGAAAAGTATGCAAGCTCCTTGGGGGTAAAATCCGTAAAGCCGAAGTCAGTCGCATTACCCGTGAAACAGATATCCGGATACGGTTGGACCTTGACGGTACGGGCAAGAATCATATTGATACCGGTTTGGGATTCTTCAACCACATGCTGGAGCAACTGGCATTGCATTCGGGTGTGGATATGGATATCCAGGTAAAGGGTGATTTAAAGATTGATGAACATCACACCATTGAAGATACCGGAATCGCTTTAGGCGAAGCCTTCTTACAAGCAATTGGTAACAAACGCGGATTGAACCGTTATGGTTTTTGTCTCCCGATGGATGATTGCCTCGCGCAGGTTGCCATTGATTTTGGAGGACGACCGTGGCTGGTATGGAAAGCGGTCTTTAAACGGGAGAAGATCGGAGACATGCCTACAGAAATGTTCCATCATTTCTTTAAATCATTCAGTGATGCAGCCCGTGTTAATCTGAACATACAGGCCGAAGGCGATAACGAACACCATAAAATAGAAGCGATATTTAAGGCGGTGGCACGGGCGGTAGGAATGGCGCTTAAACAAGATACGGATGGCATGGTATTACCATCAACCAAAGGAAAATTATGAAACACCCATACAAACTACTCAATTGAAAAAAATAACGGTGATTGATTATGGAGCAGGTAACCTGGCTTCTGTGCGCTATGCGTTGGAACGCCTTGGTGTAAAGGTGGAATTGACAACAGATCCCAAGACGCTGATAAAGGCGGAAAAAGTTATATTCCCGGGAGTTGGGCATGCCGCAGCGGCCATGACAGCCCTCCGGGCCACCGGGCTTGGTGATGTAATTCCCCGGTTGCAGGTTCCGGTATTGGGAATCTGTCTCGGGATGCAATTAATGTGCAGCGCTACCGAAGAGGGCAATGTGAATGGGCTGGGTATCTTTTCGGGAAAAGTCATCCGGTTTGCCCCCGGATTAAAAGTACCTCATATGGGTTGGAATGTCCTTACGGATCTGAACAGTCCATTATTTATTGGTATGGGAAAGACGATTTCAACATATTTTGTTCACAGCTATTTCGTACCGGCAGGGATGGAAACCACCGCTGTTACAGAATATGGCGTATCGTTCAGTGCGGCATTACAGAAAAATAATTTTCATGCGGTTCAATTTCATCCGGAAAAGAGTGGCCTTGTTGGTGCAAGGATTCTCCGGCAGTTTATAAAATTGTAAGAGAAAATGAGATGACCAGCGCTTGGATAACCCCTGTTTGAAAGGAAAACAATGATAGAAATTATTCCGGCCATTGACATTATGGAAGGTAAATGCGTCCGTTTGACAAAGGGAATTTTTTCATCCCCGAAAGTATATTCAGATGATCCTGTTAAAATGGCAAAGTATTTTATGGATCTAGGTTTCCGCCGATTACATCTGGTGGACCTGGAAGGTGCCCGAAAAGGATGTCCAAAAAATCTTGGGGTCCTGGATAAAATCGCATCGGAAACAAATCTGCACATCGATTATGGAGGAGGCATGCTTAAATCAGGCGATGTGGAATCAGCATTCAATGCCGGCGCTGCAATGATCAATCTGGGCAGTATTGCTGTCAAAGATCCCGGATCAACCCTTATCATTATTCATCGCTTTGGAAAAGAAAAATTTATCCTGGGAGCAGATGTAAAAGGTGAAAGGGTGGTAGTAAGCGGATGGATGGAAAAGAGCAATTTTACTCTTTGGGCTTATCTGGCTAAATGGACAGCCCGTGGTTTGAATACGGTTTGCTGTACCGATGTGTCGCATGATGGTACCTTGATGGGCCCTTCTGTAAGATTATACAGTCGGCTCAGGGAGAAATTCCCGGAGATAACCCTCATAGCCAGCGGTGGCGTTGGTTCGCCGGAAGATGTATGTAAGCTCGATGCCATTGGTATGGATGCCATAATTATCGGTAAAGCCATTTATGAAGGGCTGATCAAGCCGGAAGAACTGGCTGGATTTATACAAAAGCGCCATGTTATATAAACGGATCATACCCTGTCTGGATGTAATGGGTGGACGTACCGTGAAGGGAGTGAACTTTTTGAACCTGTGCGATGCCGGTGATCCTGTAGAACTGGCCACGCGTTATGCGAATGAAGGGGCCGACGAACTGGTGTTTCTGGATATTACCGCCACACATGAAAAAAGAAAGACCTTGGTGGATATGGTCTCTGAAGTAGCCGTTGCCATTAATATTCCCTTTACTGTTGGCGGGGGCATCACCGCTGTGGATGATGCCCTGGCTTTGTTGCACGTGGGAGCCGATAAGATTGCTGTTAACTCGGCTGCAATTAGTCGCCCTGAATTGATCACAGAATTGGCGTCCCGTTTTGGGAGCCAGTGCGTGGTACTTGCTGTGGATGCGCGGCGAACAGGAAATAGGTGGGAAGTTTACCTTAATGGCGGACGGGCGCCGACCGGTATTGAATTGTTTGACTGGGTGGCTGAAGCAGTGGACCGCGGAGCCGGTGAAATATTGTTTACTTCGATGGATCACGACGGGACCCGGAACGGTTTTGCTGTGGAAACGGTGGCCATGCTGTCCGGACGTTTTCCCGTGCCCATCATTGCATCAGGCGGAGGCGGTACGATGGCCCATTTTGCTGATATCTTTAAACGCGGTAAGGCAGATGCAGCGCTTGCTGCCGGAATCTTTCACTATGGAGAAATGAGCATCCCCGGGGTGAAACAATACCTTGCCGATCATGAAATTCCGGTCAGGATTAAATAAAGCATAACTATGATAAAATATGATACGAATAACCTGGTGCCGGCCATTGTTCAGGATGCCCGCACCAACCAGGTGCTGATGATGGCCTATATGAATGCCGGATCGTTGGAAAAGACAAGAGAAACCGGACTTGTAACCTTTTACAGCCGTTCACGGAAGCAATTGTGGGTAAAAGGTGAAACAAGCGGGAATTTTTTGCATTTCTTTAGCCTTGCAGTAGATTGCGATGGCGATACTTTGCTGGTGAAAGCCATCCCTGAAGGGCCCTGCTGCCATACCGGCAATTATACCTGTTGGGGTGAAGATAAAATGGAACCCGACCCGTTGGTTTTTCTTCATCATCTGGGAAGGGTAATCAAACAACGCCGTTGTGTCTCTTCCGAAGCTTCTTATACCTCAAAGTTGTTTGCAGCAGGGATTAATAAAATTGCTCAAAAGGTAGGAGAAGAGGCGATAGAAGTGGTGATAGAAGCAAAAGATGATAACGACAACCTTTTTTTGAATGAGTGCGCCGATTTGATTTTTCACCTGATGGTCCTTCTTGAAGCGAAGGGAAGGACTTTGCAGGATGTTATTGCAATCCTGAAAAGTCGGGAAAAATAAACACGCTAAACACAGCAAAGAAAAAATCAACTTTTGTTTGACTGTGTCTCCCAGGTTTTTACCTTTACATAGTTGTTTGATCCAGGGTTGATTCTTGAAGATTCTTCCTCAAAACGCGTAAGCCTATCAGATGAAAGAATTGAAAAAAATATTTCTTGTATTTTGGTTTGCATCCGGTTTTGGTATAATATGTATAGGACAAACCGATAGTCTTATGACCTTGTTGCAACACAAACATACTCCTGAAAAAAAGGTTGATTTGCTCAATAAACTTGCTGATTTTTATATTTACCGCAATCTGGATTCTGCCATGTCATTTGCGCAGGAAGCCCTTATTCTTGCGATGAATTCTCACTATCAGAAAGGAGAAATTCTGGCCTTGATCAATAAAAGTGAAATATATCGTGAAGTTGGAAAATATCAGAAATCCATGAACTACGCGAACCAGATAAAAAATTATGCTGATAAACTGACAGATAAAGAATTGTTGGCAAAATTTTATATGTTATCTGGCTACGTATATATGTCACAATTTAAATACAACGAAGCAATTGATCTTTACTACAAGTCCCTGAATCTGTTTCGTGAAAAAAAAGATTTGATCGGGATGGGGGATGTTCAAAGAAAAATGGGTCAATCGTTTGGTGGCAAAGGGGATTATGACTTGATGTATGATTATTATCTTACATCCTTAAATTGTTATCAGCAAGCAGGTTATAAACGTGGGATTGCCGCATCAATCAACAACCTAGCCGGGTATTTCAGGTTAAAGAAGGAATACCGCAAGGCCATTACCTATTTTCATCAGGCAATCAGGATCAATATTGAGGAAGGGAACTACTATTGGTTATCAAAGAACTATTTTAATATGTCGATGTTGATGCAGGAAATCAACCAGATGGATTCTTCTTTTTATTACAGCAAAGTCTCCTATGAACTGGCTAAGAAGGTTGGAAATCCTTATTGGCTGGCCCTGTCATTGATGCAGTACGGCGCTTTATTTAAACTGAACCATGAAAATCAGACAGCATTGAAATATTTCTATGAAGCCTTGAATCTTTCAGTTCAAATCGGATCTATTGATAACCTGAAGCTGGTTTCCGATTCGATCGGCAAGACCTATTATCAGATGAAACGATATGATAGTGCCTACGTATACTTGCAGAAATATTATGCATATTCCGATACCATCAATATAAATAATGACAACACGAAATATTCTGAATTAAAGTATCAGATTGAGACAGAGAGAAAATTGCGACAATTTGCTTTACAGAACCAAAAGCGGTTTTTCATATTTCTTTTAATTGCTGTTTGTCTCGTATTGATCATTGTTATCTTATTTTTACTTTATAACAGGCAGAAGGTAAAGATTAGAAATGCCGTCCTGGAAAAGGAGAATCTTACCGATAACATTGAACTCAAAAATAAAGAACTGGCCAACAATATTCTGATAGCCCAAAAAAAGAATGAAGTTATAAATAAGGTGATCAAACACCTAGAGGATAACAAAATACAGTTACCGGAGCAATCGTGGATGGTTGTAGACCAGGTAATTCGTAACCTGAGCGCCACAATTGAAGAGAAGGGATGGGAGGAGTTTGAAATGGTTTTCAGCCAGATTCACGAATCTTTTTTTATCAAGCTTGATCAGCAATTTCCTGACCTTACTACCAAAGAAAGGCGACTTTGCGCGTTGTTAAGTTTAAACATGTCTTCAAAAGAAATCGCTGAAATTGCTCAGTTGTTACCCCGAAGCGTTGATACTGCCCGCCATCGGTTAAGAAAAAAACTTGGGATTGAAACTGTTGAAACCGATCTGGTAACTTTCCTCCGAAACCTGTAAATCCTGTTGAATTGATCAGGAAATATCCATTCATACGGCCGACACAATTAAGTTTATTGTTATAGAGAAAGGGCAAACGGGTTATGTAGTGATTTTGTCTACATTATAAAGTTATTTGTCGGTATGTTGTGAACATGGTTTTTTTTGTATCAAAAGGGTATTGAAATAATTTTACAGGCAAAACAAAAACCGACAAACCAATGAAAAAAATGAACAAAGTGTACTTGATCGCGATCTTAACCCTGCTCGCAAATTATCTTTTTGCACAAGTGCCTTCACCAGCAAATGTACGAATGAAATTGAACTTTGAACCAGGCTACACACCACGAGCCGCCCTTATATGGGACGTGGATCAATCAAGTCTGATTGATCATTATGAAGTCTTTCTGGATGGAGAAGTATATGAGTGTATGTCATGTGGAAACTTTGACGGATATGTATATTTTGGAACCTATTATAGCCAAAATGGCCCATTCGAAGAAAATGTTTATCACAACTGTGGTGTATCTGCCGTTGACATTAATGGCCAAAGTTCAGATACCATTACTTTTAATTTTTATTTTTCAGAGACAGCATATTCCCGACCATCCAACTTAAGAATTGTCAACAATCTTGACGAATCACAAGCATATTTTTATTGGGACTCGCCACCATTCGGCAATGGCCCAAATCAACCATTTGTAATTGGTTACAGTGTACTGCTTGATGGGATTTGGTTGGATGATACGGATAACAACGAATTTACATTTACTGGCCTTACCCTCAATAAAAATTATGTTGCCGGTTTGGTTACCAGATACAGCGACGGGCACAGCGACAGCACCTTTTATCCAAACTATTCAAAAAAGGAGTTTTACTTCGGCACATTACCAAAAGTGGTAGAGCTTTCAGTTAATGAAGCCGGAGGAATTGTCAGTTGGAAAGTACCAAATAATAGTGGTTACTTTATTGGTGGCACACTCAATGCTTTTGAATTGAGTATGGATTGGAATTGGTGTAATACACAAGACTTTTGGTTAAAAATCGGTGATGTCGATGATGATATTTTTGTAAATTCAAAGTTCTCTTTCAATAACTGGATTCATAATCATGCAGAGGCTGGTGATGATTCTGAGGCAATATCATTTGGCCATATTTTCATCGAGAATCCTCCTCCTTATAAGTATGCGAGCGTCGAAGGTAGAAATATTAACGAAATAACTCAAAACAGCACTTTCAGCTTTGTTGCGCCGCTGAGAGGGAACAACGATGCTGAAACAAATGGAGGGACCGGTAGCATGGTTGTACATTACAATGAAGATAATGGCATTTATGGTGTAGTAAGAGTTGATGATTTGTATAACCTCCATTTTGATGAATATGACATACCCTGGTTCTCACTTGATTTGACTTGGTGGATAAAAACTGAAGGGGGACACGATTTTAGTGAAGCCTTTAATTATTATCCCAAATGGTATTTGGTTTATTTGGATGATGTATTTGTTGATACGGTGCGCTCAACTTGTGAAACCTTTAATAATACGAACTTTATCTACCAGCTTCAAAATTTGGAACAAGGAAACAGCTACACACTCGGTTTGGTAGCAGAATACAACGTTGGCAAATCACAGTTGGAAACAATGGATTTTACATTTTCGGGAACAGGTATCGATTTTAGTGTTGAAGAAATTGTGAGCCCAGTCTCAGGTGCGAATCTAGGTTATGAGGAGATTACAATTGTTGTGAAAAATAACGGCACAGCGTCACAATCCGATATCCCGGTAAATTATATGATTAACGGAACAACCGTGGTAAATGAGATAATATCCGATCCTGTTGGGCCAGAAGAAACCATCGAGTACACCTTTTCTGAACTGGCAAATCTCTCCTCTCCGAGCACCATCTATACAATTGAAGCTTGCACGGCACTCCTGGAAGATGAAGTGCCGGAAAACAACTGTCTGTCAATTGAAGTTACAAACACCAGTGTTGCCGATCCGGAAATCAACATCACTCCCGGTTCTATTAGCCAAATGCTTGAACCAGGTACAACAGGATCACGTTCCATTGCCATTGAAAACAATGGTGATGCCACTTTGAATTTCAACCTTGATATAAATCCGGCGACACGGAGCAAATCAGGATTGTGTGCCGAGAACCTATATGGTGGCGGTTGTATGGATGGCGACGGATTAAAGTATTGGGGATTTGCCAATATCATAATCCCTGAAATTCCCTGTTCGGGGGATCCTTCGTGGTATCACGATTTTACCGGTATGAACCACGATCTGCAGCCTGGAGAAACCTACCAGCTTAGCGTAATCAGCGGAAATTATGATGCTTTTCTTGATGTTTGGATTGATTTTAATGATGATTTTGAATTAACCAATGATGAAGTAGTCATGAATAATGGTTCTTTACCAAACAAAAACACTTACTATTATTTTAATATAACAATCCCTTCAACAGCTCCAATTGGAAATCATGTTATGAGAGCCAGGACCAATGCCTGGAGCCCGGTTACCGATCCTTGTGCAACATATGATATGGGCAATTGTTGCGATTTCACTGCAACCATCGGGGGGTCATCGAACGAATGGCTTTCAGCGGATATTACCTCGGGTACGGTACTACCGGGCGAATCGCAGGAGATCAATTTGACTTTCAATGCACAGAACCTCGAAGAGGGGACTTATGAAAATACGATCATGGTAAGCAGCAACGACCCGGTCAATCCCGTGGTGGAGGTGCCGGTTACGTTGCAGGTCACGACGCAAATCCAGCCATGGAATTTTATAGTAACCGGTCTGGTTCACACCATCAGCGTACCCAATGCTGCCAACCCGAATATTTATGGTGAGCCGCTCGTACCGGGCGACTGGATTGGGGTATTCTATTCTGATGATGACGGGAACAAGGTATGCGGTGGCGCCGCGATGATCGATGCCCAGGGCAAGGCCGTAGTGATGGCTTACGGAGATGATCCTACCACAGCGACGAAAGACGGGTTCGAAAGCGGGGAGGTATTCCGCTGGAAGCTGTATGATGCCAGTACACAGTCCTCTTATAATGCCGATGCAATGTATGATCAGAATATGCCCAATCAGGATGAATTTGCCAACCTGGGACTTTCAAAACTCACCGGACTTGCAACCCAGTTGTGCCAGGATTATATACTGGAAGAAGGATGGAACAGCCTGTCCAGCTATATTGTTCCCTCCGTACCTGCGGTAGAAGAAATGTTCGCCCCGGTTGTGGATAACCTTATAATACTTCAGAATTTAACCAGTGTTTATTGGCCGGTGGAGGGCATCAACACCATCGGCAACTTTGACAATGCTTCGGGCTACGCCATCAAGATGGCGCAAGGGACGGAAATGAGCATTTGCGGCCCGTCTTTTGCCGGAAGGGAGCTGGCCCTGACCGAAGGCTGGCATTATATGCCGGTA
>JALNWE010000077.1 GCA_023231065.1 Bacteroidales bacterium | reverse complement strand
GGTTTTTCCTTGTGATTGTAAGAGATTCTCTGCCGATAATCCAATGTAATATTTATCAGGTACCTTATAAAAAAACCCGGCATTGGCATCGAAGATCATATCGCCTGACTTCCCGCTCTCACCTGATAAAATCGGGTCATTTTCATCGACCGGATTAAACTTCGAAAAATCGTAACTGCCATTTTGAAGGGCCAGCTGCAGCCCGATCGAAAGGTCACCAGGACCGGCATCCATCCTGTATGCATATCCCAGCTTTACAACAATGTCTTTAAAAAACCCCAGCTGATCCTGATAGACAGAGCCTCCCACACCGCCATGCAACACTTTTATAGGGGCATCGATCGTGAGCATGTAACCTTGAGGGGCCGTTTTGGAACCATCGGCATCTTTGAAGCCAATCCACTGCTGACGGACCAGGCCTGTAGCACATATACCTCCGCTGTTACCGGCATACGCCGGGTTAAAAGCCATATTGGAGAACATATACTGTGAAATTAGGGTGGGCTGCTGGGAATAGAGGCAATTATTTACAGCCGAGATAAAAACAAGCAAGATAAAGAAGCTGTTTATCCTCAGAAAACAAACAAGATTTCGATTACCAGATAGCGTCAAAAATCAGCTTTTTTACAGATTTAAAAATCGCGATAAAAATACAGTTTTTTTTATTACCATCATCACAACAAATCCAAATTACCTGGTCCGGGGCAAGATGAGCGGTACAGGAAAACGGATTATTAACATAACGCAAATCTGATGACAGCATTGTGCTGCAATCGAATATCTTTGCAGGATTATTCATTTTTAAACAAAACGCTATGGCCTTCACGCTGATCAAGGAAAAACCATTTACCCGTAAATGGTTCATTTCTTATAGTCTAATTATCGTCGGAGCCTTTATCCTGGCATCCAGTTTTGTCCTTTTCATCACCCCCTATAAAATTGTTCCTGGCGGGGTATATGGGATATCCATCGTTCTCCATTATCTCTTTGGGACCCCGGTTGGTATGGTTGCCCTGTGCTTCGACATACCGCTTACATTGGTTGGAATAAAGTTCCTGGGGCCCCGGTTTGGTTTTAAAACAGTATTGGGTTTTTCCCTCACCGCTGTTTTCACCGATACCCTGACCTACTTCTGGGGTTTCAAGCCATTGGTAGAGGGAGATGCGCTGTTATCTTCGATTTTCGGAGGTGTATTGGCCGGGATCGGCCTGGGGCTCATCTTTAAATCGAGGGCGACTTCAGGAGGCAGTGATATCGTTGCCATGATCATTGCAAAATATACCAAATTACCCCTGGGTATCCTGATGATCTATGTTGATTCGACCATTGTCCTGGTCGGCCTTTTGGTCTTCCGGGATTGGAAAATCCCTTTATATTCCTGGATTGTGATTTTCATTACCGGGAAAGTC
This sequence comes from Bacteroidales bacterium, assembly GCA_023231065.1. GTDB lineage: Bacteria > Bacteroidota > Bacteroidia > Bacteroidales > FEN-979 > CAIVAT01. Next base: position 11,226 of record JALNWE010000077.1, on the reverse strand, counting down.
ATCGATATCGTTCTTGAAGGAGTAAGCTATGATAAAAGTCTGTTTATCATTTCTGATAAACATGAAGAGATCAGGGATAAGATCATCCATAACCTGGGCCGTGGCGGCACTTTGATCGATGCAAAAGGAATGTATAATATGGCCGAGAAAAAGATCATCTTCACCGTGGTCAGCCGCCGTGAGATTTCATTGCTTGAAGAATATATCCATGAAGTTGACCCTAAGGCATTTCTGACTGTTATCGATGCCACTGAAATCCTGGGTGAGGGCTTCAAATCGCTGAAAGATAAGGTAGCAGAATAATCAGGAAATATGATCGTGGCAGGATGGGCCGGCTTTTAATGCCTGAACAGTTTCATGATATCCTGCCCGTTGGCAAAAATAAGAAGACCAAAAAGAAGGGCCATTCCCACTATCTGGGCATATTCCATGAATTTATCACTGGGTTTCCTCCGGAAGATGATCTCATATAGAAGGAACATCACATGACCCCCGTCCAGTGCGGGAATGGGAAGAATGTTGAGAATCGCTAACATGATCGAGAGGAAGGCAGTTAAAGACCAGAAAGCTTGCCAGTCCCATGTTGAAGGGAATATATTGCCAATAGCGATAAACCCTCCAACCGATTCATAAGCTTTTTCCTGGGAAAATAGTAATTTCATCGATTTCAGGTAATTGCCTGCCTGGTTAAAGGCTTTAACAACCCCGGCCGGAATGGCCGTAATCATGTTGTATTCCTTTTCCTTAAAGGTAAAATAATAAGCCGGCCCTTTGGGATAAACACCTATCAGGGCCGTTTGTGGGACCTGAACTGGAAGATCGAGCGTATCAGTCCCACGTAAGACCATCACCCTTACGGGTTTATTCTTGAATTGTTGGATTGCTGCCCTGAATTGGTCAAAATAGATCATCATTGAATCATTCAACCCGATGATTTTATCGCCGGCTTTCATCCCGGCAGCTTCTGCAACTGAACCGGATGTGAATTTGGCAGCTTCAAATGGGAACCGGACCGATATGAATTCGGATGAATTATACTTGATAAGCCTGCTGATAAAACCTTCCGGGACCTTAATTTCCATGTTTTGTCCGTCGCGGTTAACCTCGACTGTTTTAGCTTCTTCCAGGATAATGGTCCTGGGAATAGCAGCAAAATCCAGGACGGGTTTATGATTCACCGATAGGATATGGTCCCCATTTCTCAAACCCATCTGATAACCCATGGTATCGACCGTAATCCCATACTTCACACTGGCTGTCGGAAGAAATTGTTCACCCCACACGGTAAGCATGATCATATAGATCACCATGGCCAGGAGTAAGTTGACAGTCACTCCGCCTAACATGATGATCAACCGTTGCCAGGCTGGTTTGGTCCTGAATTCCCAGGGTTGGGGCGGTTGCTTCATCTGTTCACTGTCCATCGATTCATCGATCATCCCGGAAATCTTGACATAACCACCCAGCGGGACCCAGCCGACCCCATATTCCGTTTCTCCTTTTTTAAATTTAAAAAGGGAAAACCAGGGATTGAAAAAAAGATAGAACTTTTCAACCCGCGTTTTAAAAACCTTGGCAGCAATAAAATGGCCCATTTCATGAAATATGACGAGAATCGACAAGCTCAGGAGCAATTGAACAATTTTTATAACGATATCCATAAGGAGATATAATAAATTGATGGTTAATGTTTTTGTTTGATGTAACCGGTTGCCTTTACCTGTGTTTCCATGTGCGAAAAGACATAATCTTCATAAGTGGGGTCCGGGATAAATGAAACCGTTTGCAGGCAATGTTCAATCACGTCGGAGATGGCAAGAAATCCGATGCGCTCCTGCAAAAATGACTCAACTGCCACTTCATTGGCTGCATTCAGGACACAAGGCATATTACCGCCCATATTCAAAGCTTCATAGGCGAGGACAAGATTGCGGAATACCTTCTTATCGGGAAGCTCAAAAGTAAGCTGTGAATGTTCCATGAAATTAAAACGGGAAAGCCGGGAGGAAACTCTTTGAGGAAAAGCCAGCGCATAAAATATGGGTAGTTTCATGTCGGGTAATCCCATTTGTGCTTTAATGGACCCATCGATGAACTGAACCATGGAATGAACGATCGACTGGGGGTGGATGATCACTTCAATCCGGGATGGTTCAAGGTTAAATAACCATCGCGCTTCGATCACTTCGAGCCCTTTATTCATCATGGAGGCTGAGTCAATGGTAACTTTATTTCCCATTTTCCAGTTGGGGTGATTGAGTGCAGCTTCCCGTGTAACTGTCAATAAATCGGATTGGCTTTTCCCCCGGAATGGTCCCCCGGAAGCAGTAAGAAAGACTTTTTCGACCGAACCGGGAAGTTCACCGACAAGGCACTGAAAAATGGCGGAATGCTCTGAATCCACAGGAAGTATCCTGACATTTTTACGCCGGGCCCCGTTCATTACCAGATCTCCGGCAACGACAAGCGACTCTTTATTGGCAAGGGCAACATCTTTGCCGGCTTCGATGGCGCTGAGGGTGGGTTTAAGCCCGGCATAACCGACAAGGGCGTTCAGCACAATATCGATGGATCCCATGTCAACAATCTGTGACAGGGATTCTTCGCCGGAAAATACTTTGATCGGAAGCGATTTCAATGAACCTGAAACCGTGGAATAATGATTTTTGTTCCCGATCACAACAGCGTTGGGCAAAAATTCTTTGGCTTGCCGGATAAGGAGATCACAGTTATTCTGTGCAGTCAATACTTCTATCCCAAAAATTTCCGGATGGTCCCGCGCTACTTCCAGCGTCTGGGTACCAATACTGCCTGTGGAGCCTAAGATGGCGATATTCTTTTTCAAAACAAGATAAATTCTTTTGGATTTACAGGATTGCCTTCATACCAGAGTTCGAAATGAAGATGAGGACCGGTGGCCAGTTCTCCTGTTTCACCAACTATTGCTATGGGTTCGCCTGATTTGACAACATCGCCTGTTTTTTTCAGGATGGCCGAATTGTGTTTGTATATGGAAATAATGTTCTGGGTATGCTGAATGGCAATAACATAGCCAGTCTCAAGGGTCCAGTTGCTAAAAATTACCGTTCCATCAAGTACTGCTTTGACCGCTTCGTTTTGTTTCGCGACAATATCAATCCCAAAATGTTTTTGCGCGGGATTAAATTCATTCGTAACAATTCCTTTCAATGGCGAAAAGAAAAGAACGCCACCAATGGAGGCTTTTTTCTGGGCAACGGTTTCAGCCGATTCCATTTTATACAAACTGTACTTGCTTTGGTTTTCAACTTCCAGCCGCAGGAGGGAATCTTCAACCGACCTTTTTAATTTAATATCAGAATAACGGTGGGAAGTGTCTTTTGGCAAGGGTTTATCTTCCGTCAGATCTTTTCCATTAATGATATCCCGGATATTTTGGATATAGCTCTCTTTTCGGTTCAGATCCCTCTCAATGGAATCGGCCTTCATCTGTAAAACATAAAGTTTGCGGGTAAGGCCAACGTTTGTATAGCCGGGAATATATTCGCGAAGGGGAGTGAATGCGATCAGGATGCTGGTCAGGAAAATCAGCACAATGGTGAGGGTTCCCAGCGCGATGAAAACATTTAATCTTGAAAGACGGAAAGTGAACCGTTCCTCCAAGGTATCGTCTGTCATAAAGACAAGACGGTATTTGTCGCGCCATCTATCCCACCGTTTTTTTTTCCTTACCTTTTTTTCCCTGGCCATCGCGATAATTATCTTTCAGTTAACGCGGCAAATATCGGAAAATTTTATGACCTTGCAATTTGGGCGTTTACGCGGGAATTTTCAGGGAATTTGTTTTCATCGGGTTTAATTTAAAAAATTAAAATAATTTTGTGAAATTAAAGTTAATATTCAATTAATGACTTGCCTGTTTTGAGATCGACGAAGACATATACCCTCGCCGGATTATTTTTGATTTTCTCTGGATTGATTTTTTTAAGTGGATGTTCCACCAAAAAAAATTCATTTATCCGCCGCAGCTATCATAATATGACATCTCACTATAATGTTTATTGGAATGGGATGGATAACCTGCGCCAGGGAATAAAGGAATACAAGGCTGGTATCAAGGACAACTTTTCATTGATTTTGCCGGTTTATAACTATGGCGATCGCGCTACCGCCGCCAAGATCACACAATACGCGGATATATCGATCAAAAAGGCATCCAAGACGATCAACAAACATTCCATGGTCTTTAACCGCAAGGAATATGTCAAGTGGATCGACGATTCTTATATGCTGATCGGGAAATGCTACTTCTATAAACAGGATTATCCGATGGCGCGCCGGACTTTTGAATTTGTCATTAAAACCTATAACAATAACGAGATCAAATACGAAGCCATGTTGTGGCAGGCCCAGGCCAATATTCAACTCGGGGATTTCAGTAAGGCCGAACCCATGCTGGATATGCTGCTGAGTAAGATATCAAAAGGAGAAGCGCCGGATAAACTGGAAACCGATGTGAACCTGACCTATGGCCAGTTCTATATCCTACAGCAAAATTACGATGCTGCCGTCCCCTATCTCGACAGGGCCCTGGAGCTCAAACCTCCAAAAATCATGAAGACCCGGTGCGCTTTCATCCTTGGACAAATCCACCAACGTAATGGAGAATTCGAAGAGGCTTCCCGCCAGTATTCCTATGTGATTAAAAATGCCTCCTCCTACGACATGGAATTCAACGCCAAGATCAACCTAGCGCAATGTTATGATACCAGTTCCGGTGACAGGGAATTTATTATCAAGAAACTGACCCGTATGATCAAGGATGATAAAAACAAAGATTTCCTTGATCAGATCTATTATGCCTTGGCCCACGTTGCCCTGAAAGATGCTGATACAATAGCAGGCATCGGGTTCCTGAAACAATCCGTTGCCAACAGCCGTACCAATAATTACCAAAAAGCCATTTCATCCCTTGAGCTGGCCGATATCTTCTTTGGAGATAAAAAATATACCATGGCACAAGCATATTACGACAGCGCCATGCAATCCCTTCCCAAAGAATTTCTAGGGTATAAGGAACTGATGAAAAAGACGGTGACATTGACGGACCTGGTAACAAATCTGCAAGTAATCGTCAAACAGGACAGCCTTCAAAGATTGGCATTAATGTCAGAAGATGAACGATTTAAGATTATTGATGGGATTATTGATAAACTGATTGCCGATGAAAATCTGAAAAAACAACAGGAGATAGCCCGCCAGGAAAATGCAAATCTTTTCGGTCAGACCGGTATCCAGGGGCAAACCGGTGGCTTAGCAACTACTGGACGATGGTATTTTTATAATCCGGCAACCATGTCAAGCGGGTTTTCCACCTTTATGCGAAAATGGGGACGGCGGAAATTGGAGGACAACTGGTTCCTTACAGATAAAAATGCCGTTGTTTTTACCGAAAACACTGAGATCACCGATACAGTTCCTTTATCACCCGGCGATTCCACCCAGGAAGGAAAGAAACCTGTCGCCAAGTCGACAAATCCAAAAGAAAGGGAATTTTACCTGACTGAGCTCCCTTTTACCAAAGAACAGGTGTCAACTTCGAATGAACAAATCATAAATGCATACTACCAGGCTGGTTTTATTTATTCAGAAGGGCTCAGGGATTACGGTGGCGCTATTGATTGTTTCGAAAACCTGCTTCAGCGGTTTCCCGATAACAAATATAAAATTCAATCGGATTATGAATTGTACCAACTTTATACCTTGCTGGAAAACCAACCTAAAAGCGATTTTTACAAGAATCTGATCCTTAATCAATACCCTGAAAGCGATTACGCGAAATTGTTGGTAAATCCCAATTATTATAAGGAGATAAATGCCCGGCAATCCGATGCTTCCAATTTATACAATGATACTTATAAGGCATTTACAAACCAGCAATATTATATGGTCCTCAACAATGCAGATCAGGCCCACCTGTTATATAAAACCGATAGTACCCTCCTTCCCAAATTTGATTATCTCCGGGCCCTGGCGCTGGGCAAAATTGAAGTTGTCGATTCTCTGGTCGTTGCCATTTCGAAGGTTATCCAGAATTATCCTAAAAGCGAGATCAAACCCATGGCCGAAAATGTCCTGGCCTTCCTGAGGACCCAAAAAGATTCCAAAGGCCAGGCCATTTCAACCGACTCGACAACAATCCGCGATCTGACTGAAAAGTTATACACCTACGATCCTAATGCCGTTCACTTCTATGTCCTTATCGTAAACAGTGACCTGGTGGATGTGGATGCGCTGAAAATAAAGATCTCTGACCACAACACCCGGTATCACGACCTTGATAACCTTATGGTTAACAGCCTGGTATTAGACGAAAAGAAGGAAATGATCACGGTGAACAACTTTGAAGATAGTCAAAAAGCAATGAATTACTTATTAGGGATACGCGACAGCAGGTATATTTTTACGCGTCTGGAAAATGCAGGTGAGTATTTTGATTTTATCATCTCCGCGGAAAATTATCCTGTTTTTTACAGAAATAAAGATATTTCTCAGTATATTCGCTTTTTCGAAAAAAATTATCCGGCTCAGCCATAAATCCGGATTCAGGATCAGCGCCGGCAAAAATTCATGGATTATGTCAAAAAACAGAGAACCCGAAATGTCAGTGATTAATATTTTGGGACCAGGCGCTATCGTAAAAGGAGAAATTCAGGTCAATGGCGATTTCCGTATCGATGGCACCCTAAATGGTACGATCCAGTGCCAGGGCAAGATCGTGGTGGGCCCAACCGGCAAAATAGACGGAGAAATCGTTTGCCAGAATGCCGATTTTTCCGGTGAAATTAAAGCCACCGTGAAAGTCGGTGAATTGCTTACCTTTAAAGAAACAGCCGTATTCAGCGGTGATGTGATTACCGGAAAACTCGCCATTGAACCCGGCGCAAAATTTTCAGGAACATGTTCGATGAATAATGTCAAGCTGAAAGAGGTGAAAATACCGCTTACCGAAAATGTTGACAGATCCCAGGAAAAGCCTTAACCAGTATGCCCGGTATTCCAGTATGGCTGTTCAGATGCTGGTGATTATTTTAGCTGGTGTCTTGGGTGGTTATAAAATAGACCAATGGCTTCATATCAAGCCTGTCTTTACCGTGGTCCTCTCCCTTGCCGCTGTCCTCCTTTCCATTTATTTTGTAACAAGGGATTTACTTAAAAAGTAATATAGCCCCTCTTTCACACTTTTCTTATCTTTGCGCCATGAAATCAGGTTATATTTCATTCCTTAAACAATTGCTGGTCTTTTCTGTGATCCTTGGTGGGCTCGTGGGAATAACAGCCATTTTTATACCTAAAGAGTATCTCTCCCCAACCCTTCCTTTTCTGTTTTTCTTTTTTATTGCAGTTACCCTGTTGTCCTATTTTTTCCTCCTGCGGACGATGAAAAAAAAAATCAATCGGTTTATCAACACTTATCTCCTTGTGACCTTTCTGAAATTGATGGTTTATATTTTGGTGATGATCACTTATGTTTTCACCAACCGCTCCGATGCAATCCCTTTCATGCTAGGCTTTTTTATTCTCTATCTTTGTTACACTATTTTCGAAGTAGTACTCATTGTCGGCAAAACCCGGAAGCCTGAATCCGGGACTTCCACCCAATAAAAATGGGCTGTAGGATCTGGTTTACCGGAATGGTATTTGTTTTGATTTTGTCGAATCCTGTTCATTCAATGGGGCAGGATAATTCACTGAACCCACAATTCCCTTCAGCTCCGGCTGACAGTAATTATATTGAGGATTATACTGAAAAAATAACCGGCAGGCTTTATCTTCTTTTTCAGAATGCCACCTTTGTGCTCAATCCTGATCAGGGCGCCAAAATTGTATATAAACCCAATGTCAACATCCGGATGGGCATTGCCGGGTTCTGGAAGTGGTTTGGCCTTGGCCTTTCCATCGAAAACCCCTTCGTTAAATGGAGTACTGATAAATATGGCAGAACTTCTTTTGTCGATCTCCGGATCAATGCGTTCGGCCGCGCCCTTGCTGCAGAGATATTTTTACAGAACTTTAAAGGGTTTTATATTTTCAATGCTATCAAAAAAGACGGAACGCGTTACCTTTTACCTGAAATGTCTTCATTTTCACTGGGGGTTTCTACTTACTGGATCTATAATGCCCGCAGGTTTTCAATCCGGGCCGCTTTCATCCAGAATGAACGACAGATAAAAAGCGCTGGTAGCATTATTATCCGGCCTTCAATCCTTTTCTCCCGCATTTTATCCCCTTCTGGAATAATCCCGCAGGAAATTGTTGATGAAGCAAACATCCCGGTTACCGACAGGGTGGTCAATGCTGACATGTACTCCTTTGGCCTTTCGCCGGGTTACAGTTATACTTTCGTGTTTCTGAAAAATTTATATTTAACAATAAACCTTTTTGCCGGCGTTTTCTGGCAATATTACTCTTATAATACCAAAACAAATGATTTTATCGCGGATGAATTCTCGTTTCAGCTAAATGGCCTCTTTGCTTTTGGTTATAACTCCGATAAATGGTTCGTTGGATGTTCGGTCCAGGGAAGCCCTACTGATTTTCCCGATAATCCATCCAATACGTTTTTCAATTATGATGTTGCCCAATACCGTATCTGGGGCGGGACCCGGTTCAACTGGTTCCGGAAAAAGAAAAAATAGTATCTTTGTTCCCTGAATCATAAGATGGATCATCCAGTCAGGAAAGTAGGAAACTGGTCTGTTAATACATTTCCCATGGCATCAGAAAGAAAAACGAACTACGAATTAGTGGAAGAATTTGATTCCCAGACAACAGAAGAACTGGCAGTTCATTACAAGGAAATACTCCGGCTGATCGGCGAAAATCCCGACCGGGAAGGACTTCTTAAAACGCCCATCCGGGTAGCCAAAGCCATCCAGTTTTTGACCCAGGGCTATAACCTGGATCCGAAAGAAATCCTGAGTTCTGCCAAATTTCGCGAAGACTATCGTGAAATGGTGATTGTGAAAGATATTGAAATCTATTCACTGTGTGAACATCACATGGTCCCTTTCATTGGTAAAGCACATGTGGCATATATTCCCGATAAGTATATTACCGGCTTAAGCAAGATCGCACGGGTTGTGGAAATCTATGCCCGCCGTCTTCAGGTTCAGGAAAGGCTGACAATGCAAATTAAAGAGGCCATCAATGATACTTTAAAACCTCTCGGGGTGGCAGTTGTCATTGAGGCACAACATTTGTGTATGGCCATGCGGGGTGTTCAAAAACAAAATTCTTATACAACGACATCCGATTTCATCGGCGCCTTTGAAAGAGATAAAACCAGGGCAGAGTTTCTGCACCTGATCGGGACGAAACTCCATTAGAAATCAAAATTTATCACTTGACTTTTAATTTTGAATTGTTTTAAAACGATTAATTATAGGAGAAATAAAAATGTTTGAACAAACAAATAACAGTGGATTTTTTACAACACAACAGGGAAACCAGCCGGTTGTTGTCGCAAAATCGTTCATGACCCAGGTATTTGGGTGGATGACACTGGCCATGATCGTGACTGCTGTCACATCTTATTGGTTTGCTTCCTCCGAGTCGCTGATCCGGACCCTTTTTAATGCTCAAACGGGTGGTTTGACAGGGTTAGGGTGGTTTGTAACCCTTGCTCCGATTGGATTTGTACTGTTGATGTCATTTGGGTTCCAGCGATTGTCACCTGCCATATTGACACTTCTTTTCATAGCCTATTCCGTCCTGATGGGAATGAGCCTCAGTTTTATCTTAGTGGTTTATACTTCAGCATCGGTTTACAAGACCTTTGCCGTTACAGGCGTAATGTTTGGGGTTATGGCGGTGACCGGCTATACGACCAAGACCGATCTTACTAAATTCGGGTCGATCATGATGATGGGATTGATCGGACTGTTGGTTGCCATGCTGATCAATTTTTTTATGAACAGCAGCGCCATGGATTATATCATCAGCATCATCGGTGTTTTAATTTTCACCGGGCTGACCGCGTACGATGTGCAGCGCCTGAAACGAATCGGTGCAGGGGCCGGGGAATACGGAGCCGGGAATACCAGGAAATTAAGTATCCTGGGGGCCCTTACCCTATATCTGGATTTTATCAATCTCTTTTTATTTTTATTGCGTTTCCTGGGTGACCGGAAATAACGGCAAATACGGGATTGGGGATACGGGATTCTGGAAATAGTGAAGCCAGTCAATGAATTGATCATAAACTGTAAACGGTAAAATGATGAATGGATATGTATTTCCCGGACAGGGAGCTCAATTTGCAGGCATGGGCAAGGATCTTTACGACCGCTCTCCTTTAGCCCGGCAGCTATTTGAAAAAGCCAATGAAATCTTAGGTTTCCGGATTACGGATCTGATGTTTTCTGGTACAGATGAAGACTTGCGTCAAACCAAAGTAACGCAACCTGCTATCTTTTTACATTCCGTGATCCTCGCTGCTTCCATGGGCGAAACCTTTCAACCGGATATGGTGGCAGGCCATTCGTTGGGCGAATTTTCCGCCCTTGTAGCTGCCAAAGCCCTGTCGTTTGAGGATGGCCTCAAACTGGTAGCAACCCGCGCAAAAGCCATGCAGAAAGCCTGTGAAAAAGAACCTTCCACCATGGCGGCCATTCTGGGACTGGATGATGCAATAGTTGAACTTATCTGCAATTCCATCAGCGAAGTGGTTGTCCCTGCCAATTACAACAGCCCAGGTCAATTGGTGATATCAGGAAGCATCAGGGGAATTGAAATGGCCTGTGAACAATTAAAAGCAGCAGGCGCCAGGCGGGCTTTACCATTGAAAGTCGGAGGGGCCTTCCATTCCCCCCTGATGGAACCCGCAAGAATTGAGTTAGCGACCGCCATCAGCGCCACCCTGATCAATCAGCCGATTTGTCCGATCTATCAGAATGCAACTGCAAAAAGAACTCCCGATCCCGCGATAATTAAAGAGAACCTGATCGCTCAACTGACCGCTCCCGTCCTTTGGGCCCAAACCATTCAACACATGATAGCCGATGGCGCTTCCCGTTTCGTCGAAGTAGGCCCCGGAAGTGTACTTCAGGGATTGATCATCAAAATCAATAAAGATGTAATGGTTACAGGAGCCTGAAGGTGGGCCTGACTCTAATTTTCCGGATGCCGGAATAGCAGAAACCCGGTTTTACTTACCGTTTTGTATATTGATTTTCATAGTATTTC
>JALNWE010000076.1 GCA_023231065.1 Bacteroidales bacterium | reverse complement strand
AGCCATCCGTGTTCTGTTTCAATCGGGGGACATCCTGCCCCTATATAATTTGACTCATGAGGATAAACAGGATCGAGCGCGATATGATCCTGCAGGTTGATAAGGTAATCCTCCCAGAATTCTTTGGTGATATCCGCCAAACTATTGACCGCGGCGATTTGAATGCCTGGCCTGATACGGTGAAAAAACACCAGTTTGTTGTTTATTCTCCGCGGAAAGAAAATCACGTTTTTATCCCATAGCATGATTTTTTTTTCAGGATCTGCTTCCTGGTAGTAAAATTTATGGTTACGGTAATAATTCTTATTTAATTTATCGGCCGATTCGGCAAGGAATACAAATTCTGAATATGTGATGGGCGGGACAATAATCCCATGCTTTTTAAAATGCAGTAAATCCTTTGAAGTTGCAACAGCGCCTCGCGCGTTGATCCCATCGTACCCGGTATAGGTCAGATAATACAGATCATCGATCTTTACAATCCGCGCATCTTCAACGCCATGTGATTCGTAATCGAATTCAGGGACCATGAGCGGTTTATCCCACCTTTCGGCCACCGTCAACGGGCCATCCATCCTGCAGTAACCAATTGTTGAATAATTTCCATTCCTGACAGCACGGTAAAAAAGGTGGACACAATCGCCTTCGCGGATCACTGCAGGGTTCAGTACCCCTTCGTTTTCAAATTCCAGATTGGTCGACGTTAATAATATGCCAGTTTTTCTGACTTCTATCATATAGGTTTATTTTTCATCCGCTTCAGGCGGATCGGTTTAATTTTTAGTAGTGAAGGCATGGTATCGCCCAATAAAAATCCCCAGGGTTTCAGTGGTTCGATATGGTCGAAAACGACTTTAATAATGGCAAGGAGCGGGATGGAAAGGAACATTCCTGGTATGCCCCATAAGGCATTTCCGGCAAGTACAACTACGATGGAAAAAAGTGCATTGATCTTCACTTTTGAGGCCACAATCTTGGGAACGATGTAGTTATTATCAATCAACTGGATGAAATAATAGGCTGCCAGCACGTAAACGGCATACCAGGCTGACGATTTGGTGACCAGGGCAATCATCATCGGCAAGGCCACGGCCACAATCCCCCCGATGTATGGAATGACGTTGAGCAATGCGCCAATAATACCAAGCAGGATAGCATAGTCGACCCCGATTATCAATAGTGCAGTGGAGTCGAGTATTGCAACGATGATTGCTTCAATGACCAGGCCTATAAGATAACGCTGAATAACAGTTTTGGTCTGGGTTACTATTTCGTTTACCTGAACCGGGTTGCTTTTAGCAAAAACCTTGCGGATAAAGTCAAGCAAGAGTGGATGGTAAAATAATATCATAAAGATGTAAACTGGAATTAAAAATAAGATCACGACCCCGCCGCCAACGCTGATAAGCGTTTGCCCGATGGAAGCCCCGCTGGTATTGATCAACTCTCCTTTGGTTTTTAATAGCCAAGCATCGATTCTTTGAGCGTCAATATCGAAATAGCCGGAGACCCAGGCAACGGTCTGGTTGAGCATAACAGTGAATTTATCTACCAATGCCGGCCATGATTCGCTGAAAAGGCTTGCCTGCGAAAAGAAAAACGCGCCAAACCCGGCAATGACCAAAATGGTAAGAAATAAAGTAATGATGATAGCTATCACCCTTTTTATTTTTAACCGTACAAAAAAATTGACGACCGGATGGAGAACGATGGCAATAATAATGGCAAAAACAAGCGGGACAATAATACTCCGGGCGATGTATAACATCGATAATAAAATAAAAAAACCAAGGAGGACAATGGTCGCCTTTATGTAAAATGGAAAATTTAATTCTTTGATTGTCACGGTTTTTAAGATGTCTTTCCACTAATGGCCCTGATGATTATGGTTACTTTTTCCCTGTCCAAAAATCATGCATGGCTTTTCCGTACTGATCCATATCATGTCTGAATTTAACCCTGAAAGCCACCCAGTTCTCTTTTTGATTTTCGTTGAACTCATTCAGCCTTCTTTTCATATCGGTGTTTTGTTGTTCCATTTCGGCCAGCCGCTTTTCATAGGCAACCCTACTTTGTTTATTCTCCCTACCTATCTTTACTTTAAATTCAGCAATGGTTTTTTCATTGGCCGTGATCCTTTCCTGGTATTCTGTTTTGAATTGCCGGATGGAATCGTTCAGCGCCTGATCGAGTTCCTGTTGTGCTACCACTACGTTATCCCTGGCCTCCTGCACGTTGTCTTTGGCATTTTCAACTTTGGAAGCCGACGATTGGCAACCAGTTATTGTTCCTGCCATAAACGCTGTTACAGCAAGTATCCGCATTATTTTTTTCATTTTTTAAGTTTTAATCAAGGGCCGACTCCGAAAAGTCAATCTTTCATTTTACCACGAGGACGCAAATATATCATATTCAATTATTTAAAATTTTGCGCCTTAGCGACTTGGCGGTGAAAAGTAGTTATCGGATTGGACTCAACCAATGAACATTTAATCATGGTGCAAAGGTGAGGTTTCCGAATCCGGAAAATGTTACACAACTATAATTATAAGTTACATCATTCACACATTTGGACGGAAGTGCGGATCCCGGTTGTTCGTTTTCTTCTCTTGAAAAATATTCTCTAATAAAACTGTTAGGGCTGCAATACTGAAAGGTTTAAGGATATATTCATTACATCCGGCTTCTATTGCCTTTTCCCTGTCTTCGCTCAATGCACAAGCAGATTGTGCAACAATGACCACCTTTTTGTTGAACTGGCGAATTTGATGGGTAGCCGTATATCCGTCCATCGCAGGCATTTTGATATCCATCAGCACAAGGTCGATGTCAGCGTTATTACGGCAAATTTCAACGGCTTCAATTCCTGTTCTTGCAATAATAATTTCTTTGCTAAACAATTTGACTGCCATGGCGATCAGCATTTCTGATGTTTCATCGTCTTCGACGATCAGTATTTTCAGATTTCTCAACTGCTCCTTCTCTTCAAAAGCCGGAGCAGTATCAGTAATGACATTTTTATCTTCCATCCCATTGTTGTCGGGAATGGTGAAAACAAACGTGGAACCTTTTCCGACCTCGCTTTCAAAGGAAATTTTTCCGCCAAGCATTTCCACATAAGCTTTTGAGATGGATAATCCCAGTCCGGCGCCTTCATAATCCCGGCTTATCGAATCACTACCCTGCCTGAACCTTTCGAATACAGTTTCCTTTAGCTCCGGATTAATACCAACTCCGGTATCTTTTACAAAAAACTCAAACCATTGACCTTTTTTAATATAACCAATTTCGATGGAGCCGGTATGAGAAAATTTAATGGCATTTTTGACGAGATTGGTTAGAATGGCATAAATTTTCTCCCTATCTGTCCTGATGATGGCTTCTTTTCCCGGTAACGGATTGTTAAAGAAGATCTTCATTCCTTTTTGTTCTACCTGGGGTTTAAAAAAGGTATAAATAAATTCTATCTGTTCGTTTAAATTTGTCTCGGAGATAAAAATTTCCATCTGTCCGCTTTCGATCTTTGAAATGTTGACTATGTCGTTAATAATGTTGAGCATACGCGTGCCACTTTTCTCAATGACGCGAATATACTTTTGTTGTTCTTCACCAGTCAATTCCGGTTCTTTAAGTAACTCGGCAAAACCGAGGATGCCATTCATTGGGGTTCTGATTTCATGGCTCATATTGGCCAGAAAGGCCGATTTAAGGCGGTTACTTTCTTCAGCATGTTCCTTTGCAATTTTAAGGTCTTCCGTTTTTTTTATATGTTCCGTAATATCTTCTGAAATACCAAGCAGGTATTGAGGTTCCCCCAGGTCATTCAGGATCGGGACTTTCTTGGTGTGCAGGATACGAATCCCCCGGCGCCTGGTCTGAATGGGTTCTTCGGGAATATCAACCATTACCTTGCCAAGCAATACCTGCCTGTCATTTTCAATAAACTCGTCGGCCTGCTCTTTTAAAAAAATATCATGATCGCTTTTCCCCAACATTTCTGATATTGGGATTCCTAATAAATCTTCTCCTGCCTTGTTAAACATTATAAATTGCATTGTTGTTGAATCCTTAATAAAGATCATATTCGGAATATTCTCAATGATCGAATCCAAAAAAGCATTTACCTTCCGCAATTCGTTTTCAGCGTTAATACGGGTACTGATGTCCCTGATATTACATTGGATTACTTTCGCATGACCTTCTGAATATACATTGCTTACGAATTCGACATAGATCTTCCGTCCGTCAGCTGCCTCAAGCGGCAGATTTTCATATCGTACATATTCCTTTTGTTGTAATTCTAAAAATTTTTCGCGATTGGCGAATATATCCTTAAAGCATCCGATTTCCCAAATGGTTTTTTCAATGAATTGGATTTTAGAGTATCCTAAAAGCTCAATTAAAAATGGGTTCACATCCATTATCATTCCGGTTTCCTCGTTCAGGATAAGGATCCCATCTTTTGCCGATTCAAAAAGTCGACGATAGCGGGTTTCCGATACAGTCAAATCCGTCCAGGCATCCCTGATCCTGGTGATGTCATTGTTATATAATGCTTGTAAATCATTATAATTTTTCCGTAACCCTTCCAATTCTTTTAACGGTTCATTTCCTGGCATAGATTGATCTTTCATATAAATCATTATTATGTTGATTTTCTAACAGTTGAATGCACAATAATGAGCCTGCTCCGAAAAGTCAAATCATTCATTTTACTACGAAGGCTCAAAGACGCAAATATATCATATCCAATTATTTAAAATTTTGCGCCTTAGCGATTGGGCAGTGAAAAGTAGGTCTCGGAGTCGGCCCTAAATTGAAATTATATGATTAAAAATACGGCCTCCCGCTCAAAGGGGCCTTACAGAATTCCGGGAAAAAGTTACATCATTCACACATTTTCCAGTGTCCTGCGCCCTTTATACCTGAGGCTTTTATAGTGGGATGGGGTCAGCCCCGTCATTTTCTTGAATTGGTTTGATAGATGGGCTACGCTGCTATAATGCATACGATAGGAAATCTCTGTGAGGGTGAGATCATCATACGCTAACAATTCTTTAACTTTTTCGATTTTATGGGCCAGATAGAAATTTTCAATGGTCGTCCCTTTGACTTCCGAAAACAGGTTGGCAAGATAGGTGTAATTGTAATGGAGCTTTTCGGTCAGGTAATCGGAAAGATTTACTTTGATCTGTTCATCAGTATAATGGACCTGTTCAATAATAATCGCTTTTATCTTCTCTACAAGAATACTTTTCTTATCAGCCAACAGTTCAAGCCCGCTTTTTTTCAGACCGATTCTCAGAAGGCCTAATTGTTCGCCGGAAGGGTCTTCTGTTATCTCAACTTCACCCAGGTCAATGGATGTATAATGCAATCCGAGTTTTTTCAGTTCGGATTTCACAACCATCTTGCAGCGGATGCAAACCATATTTTTGACGTAAATCTTCAATCGGTTAAAAATTACAAAGCCAATTTAACAAATATATAAAAAAAATTTGAAGGATTTCATGCAAGATTGAGCCGGCTCCGAAAAGTCAAATCTTTCTTTTTATCGCGAAGACACAAAGACGCAAATATATCATATCCAATTATTTAAAATTTTGCGCCTTAGCGACTTGGCGGTAAAAAGTGGTTTTCGGAGCGGACTCAAGATTTAAAATTCATACATCGAATACCTTATCTTTATCCAAATATTAACGGTTTTGGGGGGAGAAGTTTAACATAGATGGGGAATGGGGGATGAAGGATGGGAGATGAAGGATGGGGGATTTTAAGAACCCTGTATTACCGCAATAGCGTGACCGTCCCTTTGTTAGTGACTTTTACCTTATCCGCTTTTTCATAATAGATCACCCAGGTATAAGTCCCGTCGGGGCAAAGATCTCCGGTATTGTTCATTTTTCCGTTCCACGAAACCTGAATGTCATTGGAATTAAACACCTCCTGTCCCCAGCGGTTATAAATCTGAATATGATAAAGGGCGATATTTTCGACGGGTAGTCCAGTAATAACAAATTCTTCATTGATGTTATCCCCGTTTGGCGTAAAAGCAGTGGGGATATTGGGTTTAACGGTTACCCTGACTAAATCTGTAAATTCCTCCCCGTTGCAAAGTGTTGCTATCACTTTATACGTCGTTGTTTCAACGGGCGTTACGATCAAAGTGGAATCATTTGAAATGGGCTCCGGGTTTGAGCCTTCATACCAGCGAAAGGAAATTTTATCCGATGGTGAAATAGGTTCAAATATATATGGAATAGCGCCCACATCATAAGTAGTGGGTGAAGTTGGCGTATATATCCATCCTTCTTTTTTATCTGGAAGGACAGACCAGACTGTGGCATTCCTGGAAGGGATCGCGACGCCACTATTGCCAGGGACTGCGACGCCAAAAAATCCCGTCTGGTCCTGAATTCCCTGCGTTGCCTTTTGTGTGCCACCATAAGAACACTCAGGTTTTTGGTACAGATGGTTTTCTATCGTGTTGTTTTCATTTAATGTGATCTGGAATGTGGCAATTGAGCCAGTACAATTAACCAGCGGGCATTGGCACCACATTACCACCAGTTTTTTTTGGGTTCCATTGTCAACTGTCCTGTAAAAAACATAAGGTGCATCTCCCTGGCCCGGATCAAGATCCTGAAAGGGCCCCAATATGCAGGCTTTTGGAACATAAGGAGCCTGGCTCGGTACCGCGAAAGCATCCCTCACACCGATTGCGGAGGTATTGGGAATAAAACTGATCCATCCGTTTGCGCCAACCCAAAATTGGGAATAGGGACCATTCCCATAAAATGTAAAATTAAAACCTATAGGAAAGGGCCCTTCCACACCATCTTCAGCCGCGAACCTTATTTCCTGCGCAACCTGTCCGTATCTTGCAGTCAATTTTACCGGCACCCCCGGACTGATCGTCACATCCGGTCCGGCATCAACCTGTGCAAAAACAGAGGGGACGCAAAAAAAAATAAAGAACAGCAATAAGCCTCCAGCCACAACCATCCACCTCATCCCCTGACCCTTCTCCTCAAGGAGAAGGGAGAACCCGGCATCCGGCATCCCGCGTCTTTTATCTGTCATCTGCTATCCGTTTTATGTCATCCATTATCCAATCTTCTTCCTTCTGACTTTTCACAGCAAATATCCGATATTATCTGAAATTGTTATACTTTTGTTTCATTGAAAAACTGATCCTTATTAAAACGAAAATAACCCACTAAAATTTTATACCGTTATGAAAAAAGACAATGCACTGTTCAGGGTCATTAAAAATGAATTACACCGTCAAACCAGTGGTTTAGAGCTGATCGCGTCCGAAAACTTTGTCAGCGACCAGGTGTTGAAAGCCATGGGATCGTGCCTCACCAACAAATATGCCGAAGGGTATCCCGGAAAACGATATTATGGCGGTTGCCAGAATGTTGACGAGTCGGAACAATTGGCCATTGACCGGGCAAAAGCATTATTTAATGCAGAATGGGCCAATGTCCAGCCGCATTCAGGGGCCCAGGCCAATATGGCCGTCCTGATGGCCTGCCTGAAACCGGGAGATACTTTTATGGGTCTTGACCTGGCACATGGCGGTCACTTATCGCATGGATCACCGGTCAACTCATCGGGCATCCTTTATAAAGCTGTCGGATACCAGGTAGAACAGGAGACCGGAATGATTGATTATGACAAAATGGAAGAAAAGGCATTGGCCATCAAGCCCAAACTGATCATAGCCGGAGCATCAGCCTATTCGCGTGACTGGGATTACCGGCGGATGCGCAAGATCGCCGATCAGATCGGGGCCATTTTAATGGCAGATATTGCCCATCCCGCCGGATTGATAGCCCGCGGCCTGCTGAACGACCCTCTCCCCTATTGTCATATAGTTACCACCACAACCCATAAAACATTACGTGGGCCAAGAGGCGGAATGATCATGATCGGAAAAGATTTTCCAAATCCCTGGGGATTAACAACTCCTAAGGGAGAGATCAAAAAGATGTCACAACTTCTTGATTCTGCCGTCTTCCCGGGAATTCAGGGCGGCCCGCTGGAACACGTGATCGCTGCAAAAGCCGTATCCTTTTTCGAAGCCCTTTCAGATGAATACATGGAATATGTGATCCAGGTAAAGAAAAACGCCAGCGCCATGGCAAAAGCCTTTATTGACAAAGGATACCACGTGATCTCAGGCGGGACTGATAACCACCTGATGCTGATTGACCTCCGGAGCAAATTCCCGGACATCACCGGTAAACAGGTTGAGAACACCCTCGTCAGGGCCGATATCACGGTCAATAAAAACATGGTGCCGTTCGACAGCCGTTCACCATTCCAGACATCCGGCCTGCGTGTCGGGACGCCTGCCATCACCACGCGGGGCCTGAAGGAAAAACACATGCCAAAAATCGTGAACATGATCGATGAGGTGATCAGTGAAATCGACAATGAAGACCGTATCCTGAAAGTGCAGAAAAAAGTGAATGAGATGATGGCAGAGTTCCCGCTGTTTGCTTATTAAGAAGAGATGGGGGATGGGAGATAAGAGATGAAAACTTTGTACCTGGTACGTCATGCTAAAGCTTCCTGGGATGAGTCGGGATTGTCGGATTTTGACCGTCCCCTCCTTCCCAAGGGGATCAAAAAGACCAACCGGATCGTGGGATTTCTTCAAAAAAGAAATACACAGGTTGATCTTATCATTTCCAGTCCTGCCGTAAGGGCCCTGGAAACAGCAAAAATCATTGCTGCCGGATTGGATTATCCTTCCATCAGGATCAGGACCGAACAGAAAATTTTTAATGGTTATCACGACCGGATCCTGGATATCATATACGACACCAGGAATGACATTCAATCTCTTATGATTGTAGGTCATAACCCGGCAATCACACTGGTGGCCAATCTTTTTTTACATCCGGGCATAGAAATCATGCCGACTACCGGGGTGGTATGCCTCTCTTTTAACATTGATACATGGGCTGAGATCCCATCAACAGAAGCTATCCGGGAATTTATCATGTATCCCAAATTACTGGAATAGCGCCTGTATCTGGAACAACAGTATCCATGTAAACCTTTTTAACATTATGACAAAGGCAAAATTTCCAATCCTGAACCGCGACCTGAACTGGCTCTATTTCAATGGCCGCGTTTTACAGGAAGCTGCCGATGAACGAAACCCCTTGTTGGAGCGGTTAAAATTCCTGGGAATATTCTCCAACAACCGCGATGAGTTCTTCCGGGTCCGGGTTGCAACCCTTAACCGGATGCTTAAAATGGAACACATGCCCTATGATAATCCGGTCAATGCAAAAAAAACGCTGAAGGATATCGGGGACCTTGTCCAGGTCCAGGAACGGGAATTTGTACGGGCCTATGACCATATCGTGAGTGAGCTTGAAAATCATAATATATTTATTATCAATGAGAATCAGCTAACCGAAAGCCAGGGGAAATCAGTCCTTAAATATTTTCACGAACAGGTACGGGCATTTCTCTTTCCCATCATGATCAGCAACCTGAAAGATATCTCTACCCTCAGGGACAAATCCATTTATCTGGCCGTAAAATTAGGGCGTAAAGACAAAGCCCTGAAAGAGAATTACGCGCTGATAGAATTACCCACAAAAGTCGTTTCCCGTTTTTATATTCTTCCGGCTGAAGGTGATAAAAGGTACATCATGCTGCTTGATGATATTATCCGTTATTGCCTCTCGGAGATCTTTTCCATTTTCGGATATAACTCTTTTTCGGCTTATACGGTAAAAATAACGCGCGATGCCGAGATCGACATCGATACGGACGTTTCGAAGAGTTTTCTGGAGGTGATGAAAGAAAGCCTGAAACAACGGAGAAGGGGGATCCCGGTCAGGTTCGTCTATGATAAATCGATACCCGATGATTTGCTGAAGACGATCACAAAAAGGTTGGAAATCACAAAAGATGATCCGATCCGCGGGGGAGGCCGTTATCATAACTTTAAAGATTTCATGGGATTCCCGAACCTGGGGCACAAAGAGCTGGAGTACGGGCCTTTGGTCCCTTTAACAAACAAAGATCTGCCGGTCAACCGTAGCATCTTATCTTCCATCCGGCAGAAAGATATCATGCTCCATTACCCTTATCAGTCGTTCCAGTACATCATCGATCTGCTACGGGAAGCTTCCATTGATCCAAAGGTCCGTTCCATCAAAATGACCATATACCGGGCTGCCAGGAATTCAAACGTGATCAACGCCTTGATCAATGCAGCGAGAAATGGGAAATTTGTGACGGTTTTTATGGAGCTTCAGGCCCGTTTCGACGAGGAAGCCAATATTTTGTGGACCGGACGGTTAAGGGAAGAAGGAGTCAAGGTGATCCACAGTATCCCGGGTTTCAAGGTCCATTGTAAACTGTTGTTAATAAGGAGAAAAGAACGTAATACAAATTTTTACTATTCTTTTATCGGGACCGGCAATTTTAATGAGGATACCGCAAAAATATATTCGGATATGAGTTTGTTGACCTCCAACCAGAAGATTTGCGCCGATGTGGACAGCGCTTTTCACCTGATGGAGGAAAATTACCGCCCCTATAAATTCAAAACATTGATCGTAGCCCCCTTCAGCATGAGAAACTTTTTCATCAAAATGTTGAACAACGAGATCAGGTATGCAAAAAAAGGGAAAGAAGCCTGGGCCATCATCAAGCTCAACAGCCTGGTGGATGAGATAATGATCCGGAAGTTATATAAGGCAAGTCAGGCCGGAGTGAAGATCCAACTCATCGTCAGGGGGATTTGTACCCTGGTACCGGGTGCGCCGGAAATCAGTGAAAACATTGAAGCTATCAGCATCGTTGACCGCTTTCTTGAACATGCCAGGGTCATTGTTTTTGCCAATGGCGGGGACCCTCAATACTTCATTACGTCGGCCGACTGGATGGTCAGGAACTTTGATAACCGGATCGAAGTGGCAACCCCGGTCTATGATCCAGGCATCAGGGAACAATTAAAGGCTATCCTCGACATCCAGCTAAAAGATAATGTCAAGGCCAGGCTGTTGTATCCCGGCCATGTCAATGAATATAAACATACCGATGGTCCCCCGGTCCGGTCACAGCAGGAAATATACAACTACTTTGAAAGACAAATGACCATTGACCATTGACTATTGACTATTGACTATTGACTATTGACCATTGACTATTGACTATTGACCATTGACTATTGACCATTTACTATTTGAAATTTATAAAATTGATTGTACGGCCGTTCACTCTTCACTGTAACCTGCAACCTGTAACCTACAACCTACAACCTACAACTTACAACCTACAACCTGCAACCTGCAACCTACAACCTACAACCTACAACCTGCAACCTACAACCTACAACCTACAACCTGCAACCTACAACCTACAACCTACAACCTGAATTGCGCAGCAATCACGAACACCCCAAAAAATAAACATTATCGTGAGTAAACCTGAAACCTGAAACCTGAAACCTGAAACCCTTAATTCATTCCTCCTTATCTTTGACGTTCCTGAAAAAAATATTGTCGATCCTGCTCAACAAATACCTGTTGACGACGGCGGCATTTATTGTCTGGCTTGTTTTTTTCGACAGCAACAACCTCCTGATCCGGAATCGTTTGCAGAATAAACTTGATGGGCTGAACCAGGAAAAACAGTTTTATCTCAACGAGATCAAAAAAGATAGCGCGCTGAACCAGGGCCTGATCAACGACAGCTCAGCCATCGAGAAATTCGCACGGGAAAAATATTTAATGAAAAAGGATAATGAGGACCTTTACCTGGTGATCGATACTACTGAGGATCAACATCCATAAGAGCCCTGACTTGTCTGAATGAGTCCTGTTTTTGAAAATCATTTACCACTTCCACAAGTTTTCCCTTCATACCAGTCAATGACATCTCCCGTTCGATTTTCAGGAGGATATGCTTGATATAATAATTCATGATACGCGAAACTACGGGAAATTCAGGCCCCAACACCCGTTTACCAAATGAATGGCGCAATGCTTTCGCCAACTCGTTAGCTGCTTTGTCCAGCAATTCAGGCTCCTTATGTTTCAGCCTGATCAGAATCAGCCGGTAATAAGGAGGATATTTGAATTTGTACCGTTCGGATAATTGCTGGTTAAACATGGCTATATAGTCATGATTGACCACATCATGAATGATTGGATGATGGGGATTATAAGTCTGGATGATGACTTTACCCTGTTTGTTTTTCCTCCCCGATCGTCCGCTCACCTGGGCCATCAGTTGATAACCGCGTTCAGGCGCCCTGAAATCAGGATAGTTGAGCATGTTATCCGCATTGAGGATACACACGGCGCTGACATTGTCGAAATCAAGCCCTTTTGTTACCATCTGGGTCCCAACCAGGACGTCTATTTTCCGGTTTTCAAAATCGGTAATGATCTGCTGATGGGAATGTTTAGTCCGGGCTGTGTCAAGGTCCATACGGGCAATGCGCGCTTGGGGAAAAAACAATCCCAGTTCCTCCTCTACTTTTTCAGTCCCGAAACCCTTCATCCGGATCTCGGTACCATCGCATTCCGGGCATTTTTCGGGGATCCGGGTAGTATAACCGCAATAATGGCAACGAAGCTGGTTTATTTTTTTGTGATAAACCAGTGTCACATCACAATTCTTGCAGGTGGGCATCCAGGAACAAGTCCCGCATTCAAGCCGGAGAGAAAATCCCCGTCGGTTTTGGAACAGGATTGCCTGTTCATGGTTCTCCAGAACGATTTTTAACTGATCGAGCAAAATGGAAGAAAAATGGCTCTTCATGTGGCCGCGTTGTAATTCATCCCTGATGTTGACAACCCGTATAAGTGGCAATTCCATGTTTCCGAACCGTTCAAGGATCTTTACAAGGCCGAATTTACCCTGAAGGGCGTTGTAATAGGATTCGATAGCCGGAGTCGCTGATCCCAGAAGTGTTTTAGCGCCGTGCATCCGCGCCAGCATGATGGCGGCATCGCGACCCTGATATCTGGGAGCAGGATCAATCTGCTT